>WLNN01000099.1 GCA_009699765.1 Actinomycetota bacterium | reverse complement strand
CAGGTGGAGAAGTTGCAAGATATGAGATATCTCCTGCAATCCCAAGTGGATTGATCTTCGATACTTCAACTGGAACTCTCTCAGGAACTCCAACACAAATCTTAGATTCCACTGTCTTCACAATCACTGCGCTCAATACGCTAGGAAGTCTTGCTCAGACATTTACTTTAAATGTCTTGCCGGCAGTCATCACAACAGCCAATGTTGTAATCCCAGCGCCAGTAGCTGGCGCAACGCCTGTCAGATCAATCATCAGTAATGGCCAATACACAGCGCAGATTTCTTGGTCGCCTGCTGTTTCGACAACCTTTGCCGGTAATGAGAGCTACACCGCAACGGTGACGTTAACAGCCGAAGCAGGCTACACACTCACAGGAGTAGCTGCCGGTTTATTCACAATCAATGGGGGCGCTCCAACAAGTGCGAACTCCATAAATGCAGGTGTATTTAGCAAGGCATTCCCTGCGACAGTCGCTAGCGGTGGCGGAAACACTGGCGGTGGCGGAAACACTGGCGGTGGCGACACGACCCCGATACCTACGACTCCGCCAGTCACAATTATTGAAACATCTACAGCTCTAATCAAAGAGACCGTGACAGCTGTAATTGGATCAAACGGTAGCGGATCTACCTTAACAACTCTCTACCTCCAGGTTGTTGATCCATCTGACACATCAATCGCATCTACAAAACCTACCTGTGTCGAAATCTATTCACGCGCAACTGTTCCACAATTACTAGGCAAGAAGTGCTCTGATGAATTTGGCAAGATTGATTATCAAATCAGTGAGGGAAAGATCTCGCTTCGAGTCTTTGAGCTAGATAAGAACACCATATACAACGAATACTTCGGTGAAGTCATCGGCTCATTATTCAAGCTTGATGATGCATCATTATTCGCGAGTACAAATCGGTACGCGGTTTCCTTGAAACTAGAAAAGATTGAGGCGGTTGGTGCAACGCCAACAGTTATGCCTGTAGCGGTATCTACGGTAGCCAAAAAGAGCAAATATTTCACAACTACTAAAGAGACAAAGGGCTTACTCAAATACACTTTAAAGAATAAAAGCGCTTCTTTCAACCAAGATGGTAGTAAGTTGCTTCAAATCCTACTCCCTAGCGTGGGAAATAAGGCAACAAAGGTTACGGTAACAGTCATGACTCCTGAAAAGAAGAGTTTCGTGATAATCAACTCAAAGTCCGTAGGAAAGAACAAGAGCTACAAGTTACCGAACATCAAATTCCTTAAGAAGGGAAAGTTGAAGATACAAGTGAAATATGGCTCTACAACAAGAGTCTTACTTCTAAATGTTCGCTAACTGAAAGCTCGCTCGTTACATCAAGAAAAATGTATTCGAGTACGCTATTGGCATGCAGACCAAGAGCAGTATCTTCGGAGCACTTTTACTTGCCCTGGCACTAAACATTCACTCGAATTCAGCCTCTGCCATGGGCTCTGGGGACCCTTATGTCGATGCACAAACCGGTCTTACTTACTCGCTCTACAAACCTGTAAATACAGTTGGGCTGCACCAAGTTAAATTTCAGCTTCTGACATGCGGTGGCGGGGGAGAGCAATGGGTTTATGTTGCATTTGCGAAAGGCAAAAAGAAGATTGAGATCATGCAGACAATGAAAGGGTCACACTGCTCTGATCCTGGATTATCGGTCAAGATGCCATCAGTTAAAATCAATGGAATAACCTCCGCGCTACATATTTACTGTGATCCGACAAAACCATCTACTGCTAAGAAGTGCAGTACTGCCGATGTTTCCAAGGTGGGTGGCTATCTCATGTACAACCTACCCGGCTACTACGGAATGAAGGGGACCTCTGTTCAGGTACAAGCGACAGGTGGAATTACTTATGCGCAGTTAATAGTGGTGGCGAAATCTCTAACACCGGCGTCTACTTCCGCTTCAAATTAATATTACTTACCCAAAGAGGGCTTAAGTTTACTAAATCAATAGCAAAGCCTTATCTGGTGGATGTTTTACGAACAACCGCAACGGTTGTCATCACTGAAGTAGCAGAACTAAATGTCGAACTCGTTGGCGTTAGTTGTGCGCTTACTTGGCGAGAACCATGGTTTGTAGGCTTCCAGGCACATGTTGCGGTAAATGTTGGGTAGCTTCCCGTTGTGGATCGCGCTAGACAGTTGCCAATGCGTTTGCCCGCGGCAAAGAGTTGGAGCATTCTCGTTGAGGGTGCCCAGGCTGGAGCGAAAGTTATGCAGACTCTTAAGGCGGGAAAAAGTTGTTGTGCCTGGCCAAACAACTATGGTGCTGACACATATAGATGCGGGAGTTAATTTGCATTCTTTTGCCAATTGGGCGGCACTTAAGGGTTCTCGATTCAACGATGTGATAATTCGCCGACTCTGAGGAGAGGTAAGAGCTTGGAGATTTTGTGCAATTTGAACTTCAGACGGCTTCATTGAAATCTCCGTAACGGACGGTGGACACACCGATACAAGTGGGTTGTGAGGGACTCGAACCCCCGACCCAGGCATTAAGAGTGCCTTGCTCTACCAACTGAGCTAACAACCCATTTAAGCGCCTAAACGCTTAAATGCAGAGCAGACCTTACCAGTTTTGCAGACCATCTTTGACCAATGAATGCACACCAGTTAGCAGCAGAATGCACTGAAAATTCGGCATGATTGTCCTATGTCCATCTGGGAGAAGAGCCTCTTAGCATTACTGGTCACTGGTTTTATGGCACTGCCAACAGCGCCTGTTTATGCGGCAGATCAGAAGGCTTCAGTTCTACTTGAGGCTTTATTGGTTAAAGGTCGCGCCCCAAAGACCGGATACACCAGAGCGCAATTTGGCCAGAGTTGGGCAGATGTAAATCGCAATGGATGTGACACTCGAAATGACATTCTCACTCGAGATTTAACATCTGAAATCTATAAACCTGGCACTCATAACTGTGTTGTTCTCAGTGGAATTCTTAGCGATCCGTATTCGGGGGAGTCGATCTCATTTGTTCGCGGCAATATCACAAGCATGGAAGTTCAGATAGATCATGTTGTTGCATTATCTGATGCCTGGCAGAAGGGCGCACAGAAATTATCTTTAGTGATGCGAACATCGATGGCGAACGACCCGTTAAATCTCTTGGCAGTAAAGGGGCGGCTTAATTCGCAGAAAGGCGATGGTGATGCAGCAACATGGCTACCACCGCTCAAGAGTTACCGATGTGCATATGTGGCAAGACAGGTTGCCGTGAAAGCTAAATATTCTTTATGGGTTACAACGGCAGAAAAAGCTGCAATTAAAAGTATTTTAGAGAAGTGCCCAGGGCAGTTGGTGCCTAGCGCTTAAAGAGCGTCGCCACCACGTTCGCCGGTGCGAATTCGAATTACTTGCTCAACATTTGTTACCCACAACTTGCCATCACCTATTGATCCAGTGTTGGCTGCCGTCACAATTGTCTCGATGATTGACTGTGCATCTGCATCATCTGCTAAAACTTCAATGCGGACCTTGGGAATGAAGTCGACTGTGTATTCAGCGCCACGATAGATCTCTGTGTGGCCCTTTTGACGGCCAAAGCCGCGGGTCTCAGAGACTGTCATGCCAGCGACGCCAGCAGCTTGTAGAGCTACCTTGATGTCATCAACCTTTGCAGGCTTCACGATTGCGGTTATTAGCTTCATTTTTCCTTCAATCTCGCTTAGTAGCGATTGGAATTTCCAGTGATGTCATAAGCAGATTCTGCGTGATACGTAGTGTCTAAACCGTTGAGTTCGTCATCGCGGAAGGCGCGGAAACCAATTGTTTTTTGAATAATTGTGGCTATCAACCAAGTTGCTGCAAATGAGAAGATTGCTACGACGATAATTCCAATAATCTGACGGCTCAGTTGAGTTCCACCACCATTGAAGAAGAGACCGTTAGCGCCCGCCGAATTTGCAGTCAGAGTAGCCAGTAAGCCGATTCCAAGCATTCCTAGGATTCCGCCAACGCCGTGGACGCCTACGACATCGAGTGAATCGTCATAGCCTAATTTGTACTTGCGTGTGACAGCCCAAGCAGAGACAACGCCTGCGATGAGGCCAAGAATTAACGCACCAATCGGATTGAGAAAACCACAAGCTGGTGTGATTGCTACAGCACCTGCAATCGCACCCGATGCCACACCAAGTGTTGTTGCTTTACCATCGCGGAATTTTTCGAATGCGATCCATGTCATCGCTGCAGCAGCTGTTGCAATTTGTGTATTGATCATTGCAGTTGCAGCGAGCTGTCCTGCAGAAAGCGCTGATCCGGCATTGAACCCAAACCAACCAAACCAGAGCATGCCAGCACCTAGTAAAACCAAAGGCATGTTGTGTGGGCGCATCGGATCTTTTCTAAAACCATCGCGCTTGCCTAGAACAATGGCGAGAGCAAGAGCTGCAGCACCAGAGTTGATTTCAACAACTAATCCGCCGGCAAAATCAAGCGCTTTTAACTTATCGATAATCCAGCCACCGTTGCCGCCTTGTGATGCGAAAACCCAATGCGCGACAGGGATATAAACCAAGGTAATCCACACTGCGACAAAGAGAACCCACGCGCCAAACTTTGCACGATCCGCAATTGCACCAGAGAGAAGTGCCACAGTGATAATTGCGAAAGTTAGTTGGAACATTGCAAATGCAAGAGTTGGAATTTGATGACCTTCAGGGCCAACTACTTTATCGAGAGTGCCAGCAAGGCCAACATTTTCAAAGCCACCGATAAGGCCACCATTTGATTTTCCAAAAGCAAGCGAATAACCGTATAGAACCCAGATTATTGTTGTAATACCAATTGCAGCAAAGGACATCATCATCATGTTGAGTGCTGACTTAACGCGAACCATGCCAGCATAAAAAACAGCGAGCGCTGGAGTCATAAAGAGTACGAGTGCACCGCTGGCCAATACCCAAGCAGTGTCTCCGGCATTAACTACGTTCATAAGGCTCTCCGTATTTGTCTTATTT
>WLNN01000098.1 GCA_009699765.1 Actinomycetota bacterium | reverse complement strand
TCCAGAGCAGGTTGTTGCAGTTGATGACGAGCTCTTCGTAAAGATTATTGATATCGATCTAGAGCGTCGTCGTATCTCACTCTCATTGAAGCAAGCTAATGAAGGACAAGATGTTGAGGTCGAAGCATTCGATCCAACTCAGTACGGAATGGCTGCTCGTTACGATGCTGAGGGCAACTTCATCTATCCAGAAGGTTTCGATCCTGATACCCAGGAATGGAAGCCAGGATATGAGTCACAGCGCGAAGAGTGGGAGCGTCAATACACTGAAGCTCAGACACGCTTCCTTGCTCACAAGAAGCAGAAGGCAGAGGCGCAAGCAGCAGAAGCTGCAGCAACTCCAGCAGAAGCAACTACTGAAACAGAATAAGAACAGTTTCCTCAGAGAAGCCCTCGGCCAATTGGTCGGGGGCTTTTCTATTTCTCTCGGTAGAGTTCGACCATGCTAATCGTGGGCCTTACTGGTGGAATCGGTGCTGGTAAAAGCACTGTTGCCAACATGTTCGCTCAACTTGGAGCCCTAGTTGTTGATGCTGATCAATTGGCTCGACAAGCGATTGAGCCCGGAACATCTGGATTTGAAGAAGTTGTTGCCACCTTTGGCGACAAAGTACTGACCGATGGAGAAATTGATCGAGGAAAACTTGGAAAAATAGTTTTTAAGGATTCAGCTCAGCGAAAACTGCTAGAGGCAATTGTCCACCCGCGAGTACAAGAGGCGTTAGCGCTAAAGATTAAAACTCTTAGCCCAGGAGATATTCTCGTTTACGAAATTCCGTTGTTGGTTGAGACTGGCGCCGCAGAGAAATTTGATTATGTCATCACCGTCGAGTCAGATATAGAAAATCGACTAGATCGATTATTTGAACGCGGCATGGATGAAGATGAAGCAGAACGACGTATAGCAGCACAAGCTTCGCAGTCCCAGCGTGAAGCGGTCGCTAATCGGGTGATTGTTAATGATGGAGATCGCGCCGAATTGTTCGCCGAGGTTGCGCGAATTTGGGAGAGCGAGCTCAATGCGTCCCGTCAGTGAGGTTCAACGCAAGGTTGCCCCATTCCAAGTAATAAGTGATTACGTTCCTGCAGGAGATCAACCTGCCGCAATCGAAGAGATTGCAAGGCGAATCAATGCAGGGGAGAAGGATGTTGTACTCCTTGGTGCCACTGGTACCGGAAAATCTGCAACAACTGCTTGGCTAGTCGAAAAGTTACAACGCCCAACTTTAGTACTTGCTCCGAACAAGACGTTGGCTGCCCAGCTCGCCAATGAGTTCAAAGAGCTCCTACCCAACAATGCAGTCGAATACTTTGTCTCTTATTACGACTATTACCAGCCAGAGGCGTACGTACCTCAGACAGATACTTTCATTGAGAAGGACTCGAGTGTTAATGATGAGGTAGAACGCCTGCGTCACTCGGCTACCAATTCACTGCTTACTCGCCGAGATGTAATTGTGGTTGCAACCGTCTCTTGTATCTATGGGCTTGGAACCCCACAGGAGTACATCGACCGCATGATTCATCTCAAGGTAGGGGATGAAATCGAACGCAATGCTCTGCTACGTAAATTCGTAGATGTGCAATACAAACGAAATGATGTTGCATTCGAACGTGGAACTTTTAGAGTGCGCGGAGATACTGTGGAAATCATTCCTATGTATGAAGAACTTGCGATTCGAATCGAGATGTTTGGCGATGAAATCGAAAAGATAAAGACACTCAATCCTTTGACCGGTGAAATTGTCCGCGACGAAGATGAGATGTATATCTTCCCGGCAACCCACTATGCCGCTGGCCCTGAAACGATGAAGCGCGCAATGAGTGATATTCAAGACGAGTTGCAGATTCAACTCAATACTTTTAAGAAACAGAATAAGTTGCTTGAAGAGCAGCGCCTTCGCATGCGTACTACCTTTGATTTAGAGATGATGGAGCAACTTGGATTCTGCTCAGGTATTGAAAACTACTCTCGACATCTAGATGGCAGAGATCCTGGCAGCGCACCTAATTGTCTGCTCGATTACTTCCCGGAAGATTTTCTCTGTGTAATTGATGAGAGCCACGTAACTGTGCCTCAGATAGGTGCGATGTATGAAGGGGATGCATCTCGAAAGCGGACATTGGTCGAGCATGGCTTCCGTCTTCCAAGCGCACTTGATAACAGACCGTTGAAGTGGCCAGAGTTTCAAGAACGCGTAGGGCAAACAATTTATCTCTCTGCTACCCCTGGAAAATATGAAATGGCCAAGGTAGCAGGCGATGTAGTTGAGCAAGTTATTCGCCCAACCGGCTTAGTTGATCCAAAGATTGTTATCAAGCCCATTAAAGGACAGATTGATGATCTACTTGAAGAGATCAACATCCGCGCTGAAAAGAACGAACGTGTACTTGTTACGACTTTGACGAAGAAGATGTCCGAAGATCTTACCGATTATCTGCAAGAGAGAGGCGTGCGCGTTAGGTATTTGCACTCCGAGGTCGATACCTTGCGAAGAGTCGAACTTCTCCGCGAACTTCGTTCTGGAGATTATGATGTTTTAATCGGTATCAATCTCTTGCGTGAAGGCTTGGATTTACCTGAAGTTTCACTCGTTGCGATTCTTGATGCAGATAAGGAAGGCTTTCTCCGCTCTGCCACCTCTCTCATTCAAACAATTGGGCGTGCTGCTCGAAATGTTTCAGGTGAGGTACATATGTATGCGGACAATATGACTGCATCTATGGAGAAAGCTATAGATGAAACAAATCGTCGTCGAGCAAAACAGGTTGCTTATAACCTCGAACGCGGAGTCGACCCTCAGCCACTTCGAAAGAAGATTGCAGATATAACTGACTTCATAGCCCGTGAGAGCGATGACACCGACGAACTTCTTGCTGGAATCAAGGGACTCAAGGGTTCAATTCCATTTGTCGAACGAGGCAAGGGCTCTCTAGCGCGCCAAGAACTGGCTGCGTTGATAGGCTCCCTCTCCGAGCAGATGCGTAGCGCTGCTGATGAGCTTGCATTCGAACTCGCAGGACGCCTGCGTGATGAGATTAAAGAGCTAAAGCGTGAACTTCGATCAATGGATGAGGCAGGGCATTAAAGTTGAGTATCGATAAGTTGGTGGTGCGCGGTGCTCGCGAACATAATCTCAAAGATGTTTCCATAGAACTTCCACGTGATGCTCTGATCGTTTTTACTGGTCTCTCTGGTTCGGGAAAATCTTCGCTTGCATTCGACACAATTTTTGCTGAAGGTCAGCGTCGATACGTTGAATCGCTCTCTGCTTATGCGCGCCAATTCTTGGGGCAGATGGATAAACCTGATGTTGATTTTATTGAGGGGTTATCGCCGGCGGTATCGATTGATCAGAAATCTACTAATCGAAATCCACGCTCAACGGTAGGAACCATCACTGAGGTTTATGACTACCTTCGCTTGCTCTTCGCTCGTGCTGGGCGTCCGCATTGTCCTAAGTGCGGCAATGCTGTTTCACGCCAATCACCACAGCAGATTGTGGACCAGATTCTCACAATGCCCGCTACAACAAAATTTCAGGTTCTTGCGCCAGTTATTCGCGAACGTAAAGGTGAGTTCGTAGAACTCTTTAGCGATCTCGTGACTCAAGGTTATTCGCGCGCCAGAGTAGATGGCGAAACGATTCAACTTTCAGAACCGCCAAAATTAAAGAAACAAGAGAAACATACGATTGAGGTTGTTGTAGATCGCCTAACAGCAAAGCAAGAGAGCAAATCACGTCTTACAGACTCTATTGAAACAGCGCTCAAGCTTGCTAGCGGATTAGTAATTCTTGATTTTGTTGATGCGAAGGGGGCAGAGAAAGAACGAACATTCAGTGAGCACTTAGCATGCCACGACTGCAATTTATCTTTCGAAGAACTCGAGCCTCGATCATTCTCATTTAATTCACCATTCGGTGCCTGTGCAGAGTGCTCTGGCATTGGTACCAAACTTGAAGTGGATGAAGAGCTAATCATTCCCGATGATTCAATTTCGATTGAAGAAGGTGCAATTGCACCTTGGGCAGGAGGACAATCATCTGAATACTTCATGCGCCTGCTCGAAGCTTTAGCCTCCGAACTTAAATTTAAGTTAGATACACCTTGGAAAAAGCTCTCTGTAAAAGCCAAAGAAGCCGTAATTAATGGTTTTGATTATGAAGTTCATGTGAAGTACAAAAATCGTTATGGCCGCGTTCGAAATTATTCGACAGGTTTTGAAGGAGTCATCCCATTCATCCATCGTCGCCACTCAGAGACTGATAGTGATTTCAGCCGTGAGAAGTACGAGGCCTATATGCGTGAAACTCCATGTCCTGCTTGTAAGGGTGCTCGCCTCAAGCCAGAAGTTCTAGCTGTAACAATTGGCGGGAAGTCGATTGCTGAAGTCTGCTTACTTTCAATTGACGATTGTGCAACTTTCTTAAAGGAAATCAAACTCAATGCGCGTGAGGCACAAATTGCTGAGCGGGTAATGAAGGAAGTAAATGCACGACTCGGTTTCCTTTTAGATGTTGGACTTGATTATCTTTCACTTGATCGCCCAGCTGCAACGTTATCTGGTGGTGAAGCGCAACGAATTCGTCTTGCGACACAGATTGGCTCCGGGTTGGTGGGAGTTCTTTACGTCTTGGATGAACCGAGCATCGGTCTACATCAACGTGATAACCGTCGCTTGATTGATACTTTGACTCGTCTTCGTAACTTAGGAAATACCTTAATTGTCGTAGAACACGATGAAGAGACTATTCGTACTGCGGATTGGATTGTTGATGTCGGTCCTGGTGCCGGCGAACACGGTGGTCGAGTAGTTGTCTCAGGGTCTTATGAGGATCTGATCGCTTCTAATGAATCAATAACAGGCGCCTACCTCTCTGGCCGTAAATCTATTCCGATTCCGGCGCAGCGTAAGGCGATAGATCCAAAGCGAAAGCTTGTAATCAAGGGTGCAAAAGAGAACAACTTAAAAGATATCGAGGTAGAGATTCCTCTCGGACTCTTCGTATCGGTAACTGGTGTCTCAGGCTCCG
>WLNN01000097.1 GCA_009699765.1 Actinomycetota bacterium | reverse complement strand
GCATATGCTGTTCAACTTTTTCAGTGGTCTCAGCTTCGTGATGATCCAATGCTCGCTTTGCTAAATCCTTAACGTATGCGATACCAACAATGCTATCTAGATCTTCGCCAGCAACCGGAATACGTGAATAACCAGAGCGCAGTGCAAGTGATAGACCCTGGCGAAGTGTTTTATCGCGCTCAATCCAGACCATCTCGGTTCGTGGAACCATGAGCTCGCGCACTAAAGTGTCACCGAGTTCGAAGTTGTTATCAGTCAGCTTGGATTTATCAACTTCAAGCAAACCCCGCTTCTCTGCGTGAGTATGCAGAAAACTTAGCGCTTTGAAACCCTTCTTAAGAAATGAGTTCATCCTTACTTCTTCCATTTCTTAACGATAGTTTCTTGCAGGTCAAACATAATCTTCTCTTCATCACGATCTGCGTGGTCATATCCCAAAATATGTAAGAGACCGTGTGCTGCCAAAATATAAATCTCGTGCTCAGTGCTGTGTCCGGCAGATGCGGCCTGATGGGCCGCAACAATTGGATCAATAACTATGTCACCTAGTGTGACTGCATCATCCTTACCTTCTGGCATGTCCATCGGAAACGAGAGAACATCCGTGGTTCCAGGTTCATTCATCCACTTGATGTGCAGTTCTTCCATCTCTTTATCATCTACAAATGTGACCGATAGTTCGCAATTGGGATGTAGGTCCATGTAATCAATACCGAAGTTAAGTAGAGATTCAATTTCTTTCTCTGGAGCAGCAACACCAGAGCGATTAGTTACTTCAACGGTCATGACTGTTTCTTAATGCTGACTGGCGCAGTCTTTGCGGCATCGTAAGCATCGTAAGCTTTTACGATGTCACCGATTAATCGGTGACGAACAACGTCATCGGCTGTGAGATCCATAAAGGCAATATCTGCAACGCCATCAAGAATTGAGCGAATAATCTGCAAGCCGCTGCGCTGTCCATTAGGTAAATCATTCTGAGTTACATCGCCAGTAATGACCATCTTTGAACCAAAGCCAAGACGAGTTAGAAACATCTTCATCTGCTCTGGGGTCGTATTCTGGGCTTCATCGAGAACGATAAAAGCATCATTGAGTGTGCGACCGCGCATAAATGCGAGAGGTGCAACTTCGATGATTCCTGATTGAATTAAACGTGGAATCGAATCCCCATCAATCATGTCGTGCAGAGCGTCAAATAAAGGGCGTAGGTATGGATCAATTTTCTCGCTGAGCGTGCCCGGCAAAAATCCAAGCTTCTCCCCCGCTTCAACTGCTGGACGAGACAAGATGATGCGATTGACCTGCTTTGCCTGCAGCGCAGCAACAGCTTTTGCCATTGCAAGATATGTCTTACCAGTACCTGCGGGACCGATTCCAAAGGTAATTACATTCTCTTCAATTGCATCAACATATAACTTCTGATTGGCAGTCTTTGGTCGAATTGTCTTGCCACGGTTGCTGACGATATTAAGTGAGAGGACTTCACCTGGACTCTGCGCAGGTTGCGCCTCAATCATCGCAATGCTGCGCAAGACCGAGCTGACATCAAGGGCTTGTCCTGAGCGGATGACAACCAACATCTCGCCGAACAATTTTTCTAGAGCAATGCATTCGATATGTGGTCCGCGAAGGGTGATCTCATTTCCGCGCACTGTGACATTAACTGATGGGAAAGCTGCCTCGATTGCCAAAATATTGGCATCTCCTGCACCGAGAAGTGCGACCATCGGAATGGCTGGCGGGATAGTGACTAAGAGGCGCTCCATATGGATGAAAATCTAGCGGGTGTCCGAGGTTTTCACCACACGGAAAGCGCCGTGTTGGTCGCTGCAAGTGCAGCCAATCCGGCATGTGCTGAGCGCAAAATAGGTCTTCCCATCAAAACTACCTTCGCACCAGCGGCAGAAAAAGTCTCTACCTCTCCATCAGTGAGGCCGCCTTCAGGGCCGATGATGATCGCAACCTTCTTTGCTCCAGGTTTTACTACCTGCGAAATAGTCGCAGTGGCGCTCTCATGAAATACAAGAGCAAGGTCAGATTTAGCAATTTCATCTACAACTGCATCTGTATTTGAAACACCAACAACTGCTGGAATTCTAAAACGTCGAGATTGCTTTGAGGCTTCGCGAGCAGTGTGTTGTAACTTTTCGATTTTCTCATCCGCGCGACCAATACTTCTTGCAGACTTCCACATCACAATGCGATCAACGCCGCCTTCGGTGCTCATCTCAATTGATTCTTTAATGCGGTCACCTTTAGGAATTGCTTGAATAACTGTAAATTGAACTTCTAGCGCGTCCTCAAAGCCAGTCTCAAGAACCTTTAAGGTCATAGATTTCTTGCCAACATTTGAAACACTCACGCGTGACCAAGCGCCTTTGCCATCACTTAAGTTAAAGATTTCACCAGCTGCAATTCGCAATACCTTAATCGCATGATGGGCATCTTCGCTATCAAACTCATAAGCCGCACCTACAGTGGTGGGCAGGTCATCCACAAAAAATAACGTCAGCATCAGCGGTGGAATGCATCTCTGAATTTGGCAAAGAGCCCTTCTTCATGGCGCTTAATTGTGACATCGCCATCTTTTTCACCACGGGCTTTTGCAAACTCTTTAAGCAACTTCTCTTGTTCGCGATTTAGCTTATGTGGAGTCTCAATATCAACATGAACAATCAAATCACCGCGGTGATTGGTACGAAGACGCGTCATTCCTTTGCCCTTAACTGTCACAGTAGATCCGCTCTGTGTTCCAGCCTTGATTTGTACATCTATTGGCCCATCAAGTGATTCGACCGAAACTGTGGTGCCCAGTGTTGCCGCCGCAAAAGGAAGTGAGATTGCAACATGAAGATTCTCTCCATCACGCAGTAGAAAATCATGCGCTGACTCAACGATCTCAACGTAGAGATCTCCTGCTGGCCCGCCACCTGCTCCAACTTCACCGCGACCTGACATCTGAATGCGATTGCCGGTTTCAACACCGGCTGGAATTTTAATATTAACTGATTGCTTTGCACGTACTCTTCCATCGCCTGCGCATTCGCGACACGGATCAGTAATCACGGTTCCGTATCCTGAACAACTACTGCAGGGACGAGAAGTCATTACCTGACCAAGGAAAGATTTCTGCACATATTGCATTTCGCCGCGACCGCCACACACTTTGCAGCTCTCGGGGCGTGAATTGTTGGCGGTGCCTTGACCTTCACACTTTTCGCAGACAACTGCGCTCTCCAGCGAAATATCTCGTTCGGTACCGAAGCATGCTTCAAATAAATCAACTTCGATTCGAATCAGCGCATCTTGCCCTTGGCGCATGCGAGGACGCGGACCGCGATTTCCGCCGCCTCCGAAGAAAGCATCCATGATGTCGCTAAATCCGCCACTGCCAAATCCACCACCGAAATCATTGAAACCACCGCGACCGCCCATGTCGTATTGCTGGCGCTTCTGTGGATCACTTAAAACATCGTAAGCAGCAGTTACCTCTTTAAATTTATTCTGAACTTCAGGATCTGGATTCACATCTGGGTGAAGCTCGCGCGCAATTTTTCGATAGGCCTTTTTGATCTCGTCTTGAGTTGCGCCTTTTTCGACGTTGAGCAGCTGGTAGAGATCAGCCATTGCTAAAGTCCATTACATTCGAACATTGTTATTGAGCACTCTCCGTAATGAATCGGCCAACATAGCGGGCTACTGCAGATACTGCAGATATAGAGCCAGCGTAATCCATGCGGGTAGGTCCGAGCACACCGAGTGCGCCTAATGGACTGTTATCAAAGCCATAACCCACTGTGACAAGGGATGTGGTTTGAAGATTTGTATCTTGCTGTTCGCTGCCGATAGTTACCTGCACCGTTGGGTGAGCATCGTTAAGAAGTCTAAGCAAAACTACTTGTTCTTCTAGCGCTTCTAAAATCATCGAAAGTGAGGTTCCGTCACCAGAACGTGCCAAGTGTGCGGTTCCAGAAATTGCCATCATTTCGCGCCCTTGAGAATCTCCAATAATTGGGTACTTAACAACAGCAACTTGCTTTGTAATATCAGCAAGCAGTTTTGCGCTTCGCTTAACTAAATCTTCAAAATCATTTGAGCCATGCAGAAAAGTTTCGATTGCGCGACGTTCGGCGTTAGATAGTGGCTTTACTGTCTCCAATTTATCTACGAATAAACGGTATCCGCGATCGGTTGGGATTCGGCCAGCACTCGTGTGAGGCTGAGTGATAAATCCTTCTTCTTCCAGCACGGCCATTTCATTGCGAATCGTTGCCGGTGAAATTCCTAGCGAATTTTTATCCGCAATCGCTTTTGATCCAACCGGCTCTTGAGTCTCGACGTACTCGTCGACAATGGCCCGAAGAATCTCGAGTCTGCGATCGGTGGTCATGGCTTGAGTTTACCTTCGCTCGCCTAGGCGAGCATCTCCTGCGTAAGGCGGTCTGCAATTAAGCGTCCCTGGGGTGTGAGGGCAATTGCATCGGGAAGTTCAATCACGTGGCCACTCTTGATATACGCCATGGTCCGCTCAAATTGGGCGACGGTCAGCGCTGACTTACGAACTCCTTGCGGCATTCGAATCGCAAGCATGATGTATTCAGATTTCTTCTGCTCATCTGTCAAAACTTCGGAATCCTTAATTGGAGATTCACCGGCAAATACGCGTTCTTTATAAGCAGTCGGGTGCTTAACATTCCAAAAACGTTTTTGATCAATATGTGAATGCGCGCCAGGACCAAGTCCCCACCAATTGTTGGACTTCCAATAATTA
The DNA here is from genome assembly GCA_009699765.1 of Actinomycetota bacterium. Taxonomy (GTDB): domain Bacteria; phylum Actinomycetota; class Actinomycetes; order Nanopelagicales; family Nanopelagicaceae; genus Planktophila. Next base: position 342 of record WLNN01000097.1, on the reverse strand, counting down.
ATATTGTGGCGGCTTTGATGGCCAGGCTTTGACCAATTAGATAGCTCGTACCACTTCATACCTTTTTGCAGACATTGCTGATCCACCAAGAGATACATATCTGCCATCAAATCATCATCTGGCATTGTTAATTCACCACGCTTTATCTGAGCAGCAAGCTTGGTGCCATCTTCAACAATGAGTGCATATGCGCTGATGTGATCAATGTCCAGCGATAAAGCCTCTTTTACTGTAGAAGCCCAATCACTTAATGACTCCCCTGGTGCGCCGTAGATAAGATCAACGCTAATAGATGAGAATCCAGCTGCGCGCGCCATATCGACTGACTTACGAACATTCTCT
>WLNN01000096.1 GCA_009699765.1 Actinomycetota bacterium | reverse complement strand
TCGCTGAGTTAGAGAAAGCAAAGATCATTGCGATTGAATCCCCCGCTATTCGAATCAGAAGTATCTCTGCCTGTTTGCTTGCAGGACTTGCGGATCAATTGTTGAATCCCGGGGCAACTGAAAAAGATGCAGATGCGACAGTAGAAGTTATCTTGTCAATTCTCGGAATCTCGACTGCAAAGGCAAGGAAGTTGGCTCATGGGCCAATGCCTGACCTAACCAAATGATTGCTGAAAAGTAACCATGGCCGATAAAAGTAAAATTACTTTGGGAATGATTGCAATAGTCGTCGATGATTACGACTCTGCAATCTCGCATTACGTAAATGATCTCGGTTTCACACTCATTGAAGATGCTCACCTTTCGCCTGAGAAACGTTGGGTGATTGTCTCGCCTGGTTCAGATGGTGCCCAAATATTGCTCGCTAAAGCGGCTAACGATCAGCAACGAGCCGCAATTGGTAATTCAACCGGTGGCCGTGTTGGATTCTTTCTCTATACAGAAAATTTCAAAGAAACTTTTGAAGCATACAGCGCCTGCGGCATTGATTTCACAGAGATTCCTCGACAAGAGGCTTTTGGCCAAGTAGTTGTCTTTAGAGATAAATACGGCAACAAGTGGGATCTCATCGAGAGAAAATCGAAAGATCAAGCATGAAGACTGTTGTATTTATCTTCACGATACGTAAGAGCGCAATTCTCTTTGCATTTATTCAAATGGCTGTAGGGCGCAGAACTGCGCGAAGAATTAAGGGTGTTTCTTTCGCTAAATTAATGGGTACGGGAACAGGAAAGACTTTCACTCCTTCTGACGCTGACTTATCGCAATGGGCAATTCTCTTTGTCGCAGATAGCGTTGATGTGGTCGACTCTTCAAAGTTCATCTCTCAATGGCGCAAGCGCTCAGTCAAGAGTGAAAAATATCTTCTTAATCCCATTTCATCTCATGGCGAGTGGTCTAAGAAGAAGCCTTTTACGCTCGAACCTTCTGGCCACGCAGATGGCCCCGTCGTTGCGATCACTCGTGCTCGATTGAAATGGAGTCAAGCAATCCGATTCTGGAAATCAATTCCCCCAGTTGTTACAGATCTTCATCAATCTCCCGGTTTGATTTACTCAATAGGAATCGGTGAAGCGCCCATTGGATTGCAGGGAACCTTTTCAGTGTGGAAATCTGGGGGCGCGCTACGTGATTTCGCATACAAGAATGCTCCTCACCGTGCGGCTATTGCGGATACCGAGAAATATCGTTGGTATAGCGAAGAGCTCTTCGCCCGCTTCGAACTCATAAATACGGCAGACTTCGACTATGTCAATTAGGCACTACACACCTCGCAGGCGTCGTCGCGGCCTATCGCAACGCGCACGAGTGACTCTTGGTGCTTCATTGGCGCTCACAATTTTCTTGCAGATCACTTATCCGTTGGTTCACGGAACTCTCTTGCAGTACATCACTATCGCAACGGTATACATGGGCGCTCTTTCAATGGTTGTACATGCATATCTATCATTCGGTCCGAAATATGCGTGGCGCTATTTTATCTTGGTTGTTCTATTTGGTTATTTCATTGAACTCATAGGAGTACATAGCGGCTGGCCCTTTGGGATTTACTCATATGACTCTTCCCTCGGACTTTCTATTTTCGGAGTTCCCATCGTTGTTCCATTTGCTTGGGTGATGATGGTTCACCCTGCGTTGGTTGCCGCTCGAAGAGTTACAACTAAATGGATCTTTCTTTATGGTGGCGGATTGCTCGCAGCATGGGATCTCTTTTTGGATCCGCAGATGGTTTCTGCTGGCCGATGGACTTGGGAAGTAACGGGCGCACACATTCCGTTCGTTCCAGATGTTCCACTCTCTAATTTCTTTGGCTGGCTACTTGCAGGCTGTGCAATTGTGGCACTGCTCAATGTGGTTCTACCTTTCGAGCGCCGGAAAGAAAGTGCAAGCGTTCGTGCTGTGACGATATTGCTTTCCTGGGTTCTTTTCTCTGGCCTTATTGGTAATTTATTTTTCTTCGATCGCCCAGGTCTTGCGCTAATGGGCACAGTCGTCTTGGGCGCCTTTGCTATGCCATTTATATATAAGAGCTGGCTTGGCGAAGCCTAAAGGCCATGATTTTTGCAGCGTTCCTGATTAACTCAGTTCTTCTGACTGTCGCACTTATTAACTTTCTAACAATTCGCAAGCCATCTAAATTTTCTGTTTCCAATGCAATCACGAAATCTGTCGTAGTGCTGCTTCCTGCGCGCAACGAGGAGCAAAATATTGAGCGTGTATTAAATGAACTCATCGGACAAATTGGAGTTCCAGATTTAAAAGTACTCCTAATCAATGATAATTCTGAAGATCGCACTCTTGTTTTAGCTCAGACATTCACGTCGCAGCAACTACAAATCATTAACGCTCCCGAACCTGCGCAGGGCTGGATAGGTAAAGTAAGCGCTCTTCAAGCTGGATATAAAGCAATCATTCAAGAAAATCCAGATATCGTGATCTCAATCGATGCCGATGTACATTTTGAAAGTGATGCAATTGCTCGAGCTGTTGCAACTTTAGATTCGCTTTCACTCGATTTTATCTCGCCCTATCCACGACAGATTGCAGCGACATGGGCAGAGCGACTTGCCCAGCCACTTTTGCAATGGTCTTGGATGAGTACCGTATTGCTACGTGGCGCTGAACGCTTTCCGCTAAATTCAACTGTAATTTGCAACGGCCAATTTTTGGTGATGCGCGGTCAATCGCTTAGAGCAATTGGTGGTTTTGAATCCGTTGCTCATAAAGTTCTAGACGATATCGAACTCGGTCGAACCTTTATCCGTAATGGATTTAAGGGTGTTGTAATTGATGGATCGCAAATTGCATCTACGCGCATGTACTCATCTTTTTCCGAACTACGCGCCGGCTACGCTAAATCCTTACATACCGCCTTTGGTTCGCTAGTTGGATCCTGCTTTGCATCGATTTTTATGACCACAACTGGATTACTTCCACTCATTTACGCAATGAAGGGCAATCTCATTGCAATCGCAGCACTCTTCGCGATTTTCGCAACTCGCTTTGTAAGTGCAATGGCAGCATCAACCCGACTACGTGATGCATTCCTCCACCCAGCATCTGTGGCACTTTTTATCTATCTGCTTTACTACTCATGGCGAAACCGCCGAACCACACAGTGGAAGGGGCGCACGCTATGACCGGCCAAGTCGGCAAAGTGAAAGAGCCCAAGAAAATAGTTGTTATCGGTGCTGGCATCGGAGGAATGTGCGCCGCTGCAAGATTGGCTCGCGCCGGACACAACGTTGAAATATACGAGAGCTCTGACCGCGCCGGAGGTAAGTGCCGCACTGAATGGATCGGCCGCTACGCATTTGATACCGGACCTTCACTTTTAACAATTCCTGCTGTTTATCGAGATTTCTTTCAGCGCACTGGTCAGCAAATGGGCCAGGTAATGGATGTTGAAGCTGTTGATCCTTCATTTAATTACCGATTTCATGATGGAACCGAAGTTAAGTTTGCAAATCTTTCCCGTAAGCAAACTCTTGAATCGATTGTCGAATCACTTGGTTCTGATGCGGCAGCCCAATGGGATTCAGTTCTACAGCGAGCAGAACGGATGTGGGATGTTTCGCGCGAACCTTTTATTGAATCAGAGCTTCGCTCACCGCTCTCGCTTTTAAAGCGACGTCACATCTTTCGCGATCTCCGAATAATCGCACCACGCGCCACCTTACGCGATTTTGGACTAAGCAATCCATACCTATCAAAAATTATGGATCGCTACGCCACATACAGTGGCTCTGATCCTCGCAAAGCTCCAGCAGTGCTTTCGACTATTGCATTTGTTGAAGAGTCATTTGGTGCATGGCATATCAAGGGTGGCATCGGAACTCTCTCGGAACATATAGCTGCAAGATGCGAAAAAGTGGGAGTGAGAATTAATCTCAACTCCCCCGTAGCTGCAATTAATACAAAAGGTAATTCAGTTACTGGACTTACATTAAAGAATGGTGAAAAAGTCACTGCCGATATCGTAATTTCCAACGCAGATGCTGGTTTCACATATAACACTTTACTTTCGAATCCGACCCGCAAGGTTCGCAAAGTGCGTCGGGTTCTAGCTAAATTGGAGCCATCGCTCGCTGGATTTTCACTCCTCATCGGATTACGTCCAAGTGCAAATGAGAAACTTTCGCACCACACGATTCTTTTCCCAGAAAATTACGATGCAGAATTCGATGCAATCTTCACCAAAAAGCTCCCAGTTGAAAAGCCAACAATCTACATCTGCGCACCACATGACTCAACGATGGTTAAAAGCGAAGGCCATGAAGCTCTCTTTGTCTTGGTAAATGCACCGCGCCACAGTTTGAACGCCAAAGATGGCTTCAACTGGAGCGATCGAGCATTCGCAGAGAAGTATGCGAATGCAATAATCGATCAACTTGAAGCTAGTGGCATATCAATTCGTGATCGGCTAGACCTACTCGAAATTCGCACTCCACTCGATCTGCAGAGCTCGGTCAATGCACCTGGTGGGTCAATTTATGGAACTTCCAGTAATGGACCTCGCGCAGCTTTCTTAAGAGCGCGTAATCGCTCTCCCTTGAAAAATCTCTATCTGGTTGGTGGCTCCGCGCATCCTGGCGGAGGATTACCTTTAGTCGGTTTGAGTGCAGAGATTGTTTCAAATGCCATTATGGCTACTTCAAAATAGAGCGTGCCATCCTCATCACCATCAAAAAAGAAATTGCTTGAAGCAATGTGAAGCCAATCGCGATTTCTGTCGCCACATCGTTTCCATACCAATACAAGATTGTCACGATCACCACAAAGAGCGCGCGTATCGGACGCTCTGTTGGAGTTACAACGCCAATCTCTGAATAACCAAATGATGCAAGTCGAGCTCGTGCATATTCCTGTGTCGCAGCTAAAACCCAGATTGCGATTGCCCACCGTACTGGAACGCCAACAAAAGTCGCGCCCATTAGCCACATTGCTTCGACTATGCGATCGGCTAAAGAATCATAAAGTTCGCCAAATTTACTTGCTCTATCACGATAAATTGCAAGCGATCCGTCAACCCCGTCGCAGATAAGTGTGAAAAGAACGAGTGCT
>WLNN01000095.1 GCA_009699765.1 Actinomycetota bacterium | reverse complement strand
GAATGACCTTTGGGGCCAGGGAATGTGAAGTTAAAGTTTGGAAGTATGCCTAAAGTAATAACTACAGCAGAGGTAATAAAAGCCGTCAATGAAGCCAAAATTGTTTTTAACTTTAGGAGACGGAAAATAAAGAAGAGTGGAACACCCGCGATGAGAACCAATAGAATCTTTGCAGGTGTAAGGTCATATCCAGTGAGCGTTAGAAAAGGCTCTTTACTGATCAAACGTGGAAAATCTAAATTTTTAGAGTCAGATAACTTTCGCGCTACTTCGACTAAGAAGAATGATGCGCCAATTGCAGAGATAAGAGAGCTGAGTCGACTCGCGCCAAGAACACGAAGGCGGCGATAGGCAACAATCTCAAGCAGAACGGCAGCAACTCCGCTGACGATAGCTGCTGTCAGACCAAAGAGTAGGAAAATAGAGGCAAACTTCCAGAGCGGAAGCGGATCTTCATATCCGGTAAATCCAAATTGCTGAATGACCACGTAGCAAGTCATTGTTCCGATCATAAAAATTTCTGAATGTGCAAAATTGATGAGTCTCAATACTCCGTAAACCAATGTATAACCCAGAGAGACGAGAGCGATAATGGCTCCGACAACAAAACCATCAATGGTCAAAGACCAAAAATCTGAAAAAATGATTGAAAAATCCACGGAACTTCCTTTAATTGATAATCAGGTGGCAGAAGAATCGAATGATTCTCCTGCCACCTGATTGATAACGAGGTAGAGCTAGTCCTTATGAAAGGCGCTTAACCCAGACCATTTGTCCATTCTTGATTGTGTACTGGTTCATGACGATATTGTCAGGATCTCCAGTTGCAGAGAATGAGATCTTTGTACCGTTAACAGTGACTACAGCTTCGCTGAGCCATGTATTGAGTGCATCACGTGTTGTCTTACCAGCCTTGATACCCTGAAGGAGTACATAAGCTGCGTTGTAAGCCTCAAGTGTGTAGAGACCGTGTACGCGACCGAAACGTGTCTTGTACTCCTTAGCAAGTGCTGGAGCTACCTTCTCCATTGGCTGTCCTGGAGCTGTGAGGTATGAACCTTCAGAGTTCTTCTTAGCCAACTTGATGTACTCACCATCGAGAACACCGTCACCTGCGATGAATGCAACCTTTGCAGTTGCAGGATTGTCGCGAAGTGCCTTGATGAAGATAGCTGCTTCTGGGTAGTAACCGCCGTAGAAGACTGCAGTTGCCTTTGAAGCCTTAACCTTTGCTACAACAGATGAGAAGTTTGTTGTTCCTTCTGTAACTCCGTCTGTTCCAACAACGATCTTAGAAGCATTCTTCTTTACGATTGTTGCAAGACCCTTACCGTATGGTGTCGCGTCATCAACAACGAAGAGCTTTGACTTGAGACCGATTGCGATCTGAGCAAGTGCTGGGCCCTGTACAAGGTCAGAACCTACGACACGGTGGAAGTAAGGTGACTTGTTTGTGAGAGCTGGGTTAGTTGCTGATGGTGAAACAACAGGAACCTTACCGCCTTCATAGATTGGGACAGCAGCGAGAGTCTCGCCTGAGTACATACCGCCGACAACAGCGATTGCGCACTCGTCGTCAACAACCTTTGATGCAAGAGCTGGTGACTGAGCACCTGATGCCTGTGTATCGATTACATCGTAATCAACCTTGACCTTAGCTGTCTTGTTGTACTTCTCGATTGCAAGGATGACACCGTTAGCCTCGTTGATACCTGTTTCAGCGTATGGGCCTGTCTGTGCACCTTGGAAATAGATCTTTGGGTTTCCTGCGCATGTAGCGAAAGCAGAAGGAGCAACAGCAACTGTTACGCCAACAAGCAATGCACTAGCTGCAGCAAGAGAAATAATCTTCTTCATGTGGAGCCTTTCCTGTTTATATCCCGGGACAGGGAGGGTTGAAGGGTAGTGGGCGGGGGTGAGTCCAGACAAGGCGAAAAGGGCGAAAAGTGTGCTTTTGAGGTTACTTTTTGGTTACAAATTTAAGCGAAATTACCTGTCGAGGGCCGCTTCAGGAGAGATGACAGCCTGCGCCACTTCTTTCATAGTTAGACGCCTATCCATAGCGGCCCGCTGGATCCAGGAGAAAGCCTCAGGCTCTGAGAGGTTGAGGGCTTTCATTAAAATTCCCTTGGCTCGATCGATGATCTTTCTTGTTTCAAGTCGCTCGTGCAGGTCGGCAACTTCTTCCGCCAAAGATTTCATCTGAACGTGGCGACTCATTGCAATCTCGATTGCCGGTACTAAATCGCTAATTGAAAACGGTTTAACAACGTAAGCCATAACGCCAGCATCTCGGGCACGTTCGACGAGTTCGCGCTGGCTAAATGCCGTGAGCATTAATACAGGCGCGATTGAGATAATTTTCTCGGCCGCCGAAATTCCGTCAAGAACGGGCATCTTTACATCAAGTATGCAGAGATCGGGTTTGTGTTCGTTTGCCAGTGCAATAGCTTCTTCGCCATTTGTCGCCTCTGCTACAACTTCATAGCCCGCTTCGCGCAACATTTCGACAAGGTCCATCCGAATAAGGGCTTCATCCTCTGCGACAAGGATCCTTACCGATTTATCTGACATGTGCCTCGAGTCGGATTCGAACCGACACTATGCAGTGTTTGAGACTGCCCTCTCTACCGTTGGAGTACCGAGGCTTGCTGCCGATAATCCTACCTGATGAGAGCGTGGCTATTTAATGCCTACCTTAAGAGGTTTTATAAGCGGGCACGATGCCATTAACAGCATCTCCCACCTTATGTACTCGCATGGCGTTGGTTGAGCCAGGAATTCCTGGAGGCGCGCCAGCGATGATCATCACTAACTCCCCCTGCTCGGCTCTTTCTGTATCAATTAACAATTTATCTGCTGCGAGAACCATGTCATCGGTGTGCTTAACCATTGGGAAAATAATTGGTTCGATTCCCCAAGAGAGAGCTAGTCGGTTATAGGTACCGACTTCTGGAGTGATCGCAAGAATAGGAATGTAAGAACGTAATCGTGAAATTCGGCGTGCAGAGTCACCTGATTGCGTGAAGGTAACTAGGTATTTCGCGTTGAGAACTTGGCCAACTTCTGCCGCAGCCTTAGTAACAGCGCCGCCTTTAGTGCGAGGAGCGTGAGTTAGTGGACGAATTCGATCAAGGCCCTGCTCTTCTGTACGTTCGATGATGCGAGCCATTGTTCGCACCGCTTCAATTGCAAAGTCACCGACCGACGTTTCACCTGAGAGCATAAGTGCATCTGCACCATCTAGAACTGCGTTTGCACAGTCAGTAGCTTCAGCACGTGTTGGACGTGAATTTGTAATCATTGAATCAAGCATTTGAGTTGCGACGATAACTGGTTTTGCAGCATCACGTGAGAGTTCGATGCAACGCTTTTGAACCATCGGTACATCTTCAATAGGCATTTCAACGCCGAGATCGCCGCGAGCAACCATGATGCCATCGAATGCATCTACGATCTCTTGAAGATTTGCGACTGCTTGCGGCTTTTCAATCTTTGCAATTACTGGAATACGAATTCCGACCTCATCCATAATTGCATGAACATCCTTAATATCTGCAGCATTTCTTACAAATGAGAGCGCGATGAAATCCGCACCCGCACGTAGCCCCCAACGTAAATCATCTGCATCTTTTTCAGACATTGCTGGAACAGAGACTGCAACTCCTGGAAGGTTGATACCCTTGTTGTTGCTGACGGCTCCTGGCTCGATGCACTTTGTGATTACATCATTTCCCTTAACTTCAACGACCTGAACTGTAACTTTTCCATCATCAATCATGATGTAGTCACCAGGCTTGCAATCTCCGGGCAATCCCTTATAAGTCGTGCCTACGCGATCTTTGGTACCGGGTACCTCATCAGTTGTAATTGTGAAAATATCTCCGCGCGCCAAATCATGTGGGCCGTTTTCAAATCGAGCTAAACGAATCTTGGGACCCTGTAGATCAACAAGAATCGCAACAGCCTTTCCTGCCTCTTTAGCTGCCTCACGGACACCATCTAGGCGAGCCTGGTGCTCTTCATATGATCCATGAGAGAGGTTGAGGCGGGCCATATTCATTCCAGCGGCGATGAGTTCTCGCACCTTCTCTGGAGATTCAACAGCAGGACCCATCGTGCATACAATTTTGGCGCGGCGCATGCGAGTACCTTACACCAGCATCTGACGCGTTGTTGGTTCGATCGGTGATGGAAGTTGTGTCTCTCCCATTAAATATCTATCTAGTGCAGCTGCAGCAGAACGACCTTCGGCAATTGCCCAAACAATTAGTGATTGTCCGCGACCCGCATCTCCTGCTACGAAAACATCTTCTTGATTTGTTTGGAAATCTTCATTTCGTTTGATATTTCCACGATCATCTAATTCAACTTCGAGTTGATCGATGAGAGCTGATTTTTCTGGACCTGTGAAACCCATAGCAAGAAATGCAAAATCTGCCCGAAGTTCCTGTTCGGTTCCGGGGACTGATTCAAACTTTCCATTTACAAATTTTGTTTCAACAATCTTCAATGCTCTTAGATTTCCATTTTCATCGCCAAGGAATTCTTCTGTGCTTACTCCAAAGATTCGATTATCAAGTTCCTCATGTGCGCTAGAGACGCGAAAGATCATTGGGTATGTAGGCCAAGGCTGACCAGAAGGGCGTTCTTCAGTTGGGCGAGCCATGATTTCAAGTTGAGTAACACTGGCCGCACCTTGTCGTACTGATGTACCTAGACAATCAGCACCAGTATCGCCACCGCCAAGAATTACAACGTGCTTTCCGGCAACGTTAATCTCTGGTTCTTCTACTTCACCAAGTGCTTGCTTATTTCCCCATGGCAAAAATTCCATTGCTTGATAAACACCCTTTAAGTCACGTCCCTTGATTGGAAGGTCGCGCCATTGGGTTGCTCCTACCGCCAGCAAGACAGCGTCGTATCGCGTGCGAAGTGCTGCGCCAGTGATATCTACGCCAGCCGAGACTCCAGGACGGAAACGAGTTCCCTCTTGCTCCATCTGAGCCAAGCGTCGATCAAGAATATTTTTCTCCATCTTAAATTCTGGAATACCATAACGAAGCAATCCACCGATTTTGTCTGCGCGCTCGAATACAGCAACTGTGTGCCCCGCGCGAGTGAGTTGTTGCGCAGCAGCAAGTCCTGCAGGTCCTGAGCCAACTACCGCAACAGTTTTACCAGTTAAGCGATCAGGAATCATCGGCTT
>WLNN01000094.1 GCA_009699765.1 Actinomycetota bacterium | reverse complement strand
TAAAGACGCGACGCAACAATCCCGCCAATGGATATTGCTCGTCATCCTCAATTGCTCGATCAAGGGCTTTCTGCGCGAGTGCGCCATCACCGTTTTCGTAAGACATCGCGGCGACGATGCAGGCAATTGGTGCAACAAAACCGCGAGGTGCTAGCCGCAATAATTCTCTCCACATCATGAAGTAAAGATCAAAAGTATCTTCGCCATGAACGCCAAGTGCGTAATCACGAACCTGAACATCACTCATTCGTCCAATCATTCGCGCGACCAGAGTTCGCTCGCTCGGTCCTCGCCCCATTCGATATTCATCGAGCAATAGATCCATTGTTTCAATGCCATCACGACGTAGTTCGGAGATGGACTCTGCATCTTCCTCAATTAAGAAGCGATTTACCTCATCAGACCACTTGAGATCGAGTGATGAAACATCTGCTGAGAGAGTCTCAATCAGCTCTGAGATATCGCCGTAAGGCATTGGGATTCCAGCCACCACGTGTTCTACCGCAATCTGCGATTCTTCAAAAGCTGGGAGATCTTTTCCCAGCGGTGGGCAACACGAGAGATCTCGGCAAATAAATGAACGGTAACGTCCATCCTGAACAACAATCGATTCTTGGATTTCGATTCCGTTGCGTATGAGACCCGCACCCAAGGCAATCAAAAGCGAATCTCCATCATCACGTTCATCTGGCAGGTAAGCAACTATTAGTGCCGCTTTTGCATCATCTCGAATGAAGTGGTGAGCTAATAAATCAATAGAATCACTGTTCAATGAGGGAGGTAGATCTATCCGCATAGCCATGCCAATTGCTTCCTCTTTAACAGATATTAAGACAATCGAATTTGTTGGATGAAAGCCAATCAGAAATGGCACTGCGGTGATGAGATCGTGAGCTGACGTTAATGTGGGCATGGTTCCTCAATTCATAAAGCGGATAGGGGCTGCGACAACTGTTATCGGTAAAACAGAGACTGTGGTGATGCGGCCGGGAATCTGTTGCGATACCCCATCAATCTCAAACTCACCATCCCAACGGGTAACGAGCTCAATAAGGTAGGTGCCGGCTTTCGAGTAGGTATGGCGAATCTCGCCTTCAGGAAAAGGTGCTCCAACTTTGTGAGTAAGAAAAAAGACGCCATCTCCGTAATGCCAAATAAATGTCGGATGTAGTCGAACAGTGACAACCTCGCCAACAATCTCAATTTTCTTTGTCACAAGAGTTGGAATGTCTGACCAGAAATAAACTGGAGTTTGTATTAATGGCGAAAATGATGGCTGATAGGAAATACCGGCAGTGGGGATGGATTCAATTAACTTATCTTCAAGTGAAGTAGCTGGGGACTGAGTTTTCTTTACCGTTGGCTTCTTGCTTTGCACAATCACCGATGGCTTACGGGTGCTCTTAACTTTCGGCTTTGGCGGCACTACGACTTTCTTTGTGACCTTTGGTTTTGGTGTTGTTATGGGTGCAGGAACGGGCGAAGTGCTTGCCTTTGGCCCACTTCCCTTTCGCCCCTCAATAACAATGTGGCCATCTTGGGTATAAACCTGAATACAGGCCTTTACTTCGCATTCTGCAGCAACTGCCTGAGAAGGAACTAGAGCCAGTGCAACTAGTGCGATTGATATTTCTCGTTTCATCCGCGCAGATTAGGTATCTCGTAGCTATCAAAAAGAGAGGAAATAGAGGGCTGTGGATAGAGTATGTTCAATGGCAACAAGCCATCTGAACCAAAGGAATTGTTAAATGGTTTCCCGTGATGGTGATGGATGGATTGAATGCACTTGTGGAGCTAAGCACTGGGGCAAATTTGGAGCCGCTGGAATCCTTTTAATTCGCGACGGATCAATATTTCTACAACATCGCGCACCATGGGTGCATAACGGAGACACTTGGGGAATTCCGGGCGGTGCTCGCGATTCTCATGAAGAGATCATCGAAGCCGCACTGCGTGAAGCTGTTGAAGAGACAGGCATTAATCCAGAAGATGTGTTGCCACTAACGACTTTTACTGATGATCACGATGGGTGGAGTTATTCGACAGTCATTGCAGTGGCAAATAATAATTTAGAAGGTCGTGAGCTCAACGATGAATCTCATGAAGTCCGTTGGGTTAAGTTTGATGATGTAACACGTTTGCCGCTGCATCCAAGCTTTGAAAAGAGCTGGCCTGCTTTGCGTTTAGCTGCAGAGGATGCGATCGAAAGAGCTATCTAACACCAAACTATTCGGAAAGATTTTGACTCAAGCGCTTTAGGGATTCACGAACAACTTCTTTATCGTTTGTGCGCCACAGTGGTGGCATCGAATTAAGCAAGATATTTCCATAGCGCTTGGTCACGATGCGAGAATCCATAATTGCAACAACGCCTCGATCATCAATACTGCGAATTAATCTTCCAGCGCCTTGCGCTAATAACAATGCGGCGCGTGGAACAGATACCTGCATAAAGCCACTTCCGCCAGCGTTATCGGCTAGTGCCGAGCGCGCTGCCAAGACGGGTTCATCAGGACGTGGGAAAGGTAGGCGATCGATCGCAACCAGGATGCAAGAATTTCCAGGAACATCGACGCCCTGCCAGAGTGACATTGTGCCAAGCAATACAGAGGTCTCATCTTTCGCAAAGCGTTCTACAAGTGGCCCAACTGCATCACCACGTTTTTGGGTAATAATTGAAATCGGACGTTCTTTCAAAACATCACGTAGATAGGCATCTGCAGCTTCAACTCCGCGCCACGAACTAAAGAGCGCCAGAGTGCGACCGCCGGCAGCATCGATTAATTCACCGAGCTCTTCTAGAACTTGCGGTGAAGTGCCATCGCGAGTTGGCTCGGGTAAATGCTTGGGTAGATAGAGCATTCCTTGATTGGCAAAATCAAACGGTGATCCCACATCTAAGAACTGCACATTTGCTGGATCGATTTCATCATCAGCTACTGCTTCATCTGCATCATTTCCCACAAGGAAACCAATGCTCTTTGCCATCGCATCAAAACCATTACCAACCGTCAGGGTTGCCGAGGTTGCAATCACTGGATTTTGTGTAAGTAAATTACTGCGCAAAATATGCGAGACGGAAAGCGGAGCTAAGTGCAGAGTTGAAAAAGTTGGCTCATACCAAAGTACATGTGTATCACCCATTTTGAGTAATTTTCCGGCCGTTGTTGCGATCTCTTGCACCGCACCTTTTACACGTGCCCGTTCGGCCAGCGCCTCGGGTTCGAGAATCTCATCGTCGGCGCCAAGTGATTGAACAAGTGCTGTGGCACTCTCCCTCACCTTTCGTACTGGATTTTCAAGCGATTGTGGGATCTCTTCTAAGCGACCCTGCTTTGCAAAATCACCTTTAACATCGGCGCCATAATCATTCATTGCATCGTGAAAGGAATCTGCCGCATTGGTAAATGCCTCTGAAACCTTACCCGGCAAGTACTTGCGGGCCATTGCAGCTGCTCGTTGGACTCGCGCCGAAGTTAGCTCCTCTGTTACGGCCTGAGTTGTGCGATCCATAAATTCATGGGCTTCGTCAAGAATTACCGCATCACGTTCGGGCAAAATTGGATGCGAATCAACAATTTCAATTGCCAGCAGGGTGTGGTTAGTGACTACAACGTCTGCATCCTGCGCTTTAGCTTTTGCCTTCGCTGCAAAACATTGCGACCCATAGGCACATGAATCTGCGCCAACGCATTCGCGTCCCGATAATGAATTAGCAGCCCACACTCGACGATCAACTTCTGGTGCATCATCGCGATCGCCAGAAACATCTTTACTGCGCGCCCATGCATGAAGGCGCTTTGCATCCTTTTCTAAGTAAGAGGACTCAAGCAATAGCTCGCCGTCAGGATCGGGTTCTTCGGAATTCATTTTGGCAAGACAGATGTAATTACCAACGCCCTTATAAATTGCGTAGGTAATTTTGCGACCCAATTGTTTTTCAAGGGCCGGAACAACTGCAGGCAAATCGCGTTCTACTAATTGCCGCTGAAGCGCCAAAGTCGCAGTGGCAACTAAAACTTTACGTCCATGAACAAGGGCGGGAATTAAATATGCGAGTGATTTTCCAGTACCAGTGCCTGCTTGCACCATTAAGTGGTGGCGATCGGTGAGCGCATTTGCCACTGCTTCTGCCATTTCTATCTGGCCATCACGTGGCTTTCCTCCGATTGCAGTTACGGCGGCATCTAAGGCTGCTCGTACCTGGGCGGAGAGATCACTCATGGCGGCAACCTTACCTGCCTGGACCGCCAAATCAATGTAGTTGAATTTTCAACTACTTCTGCTATCCTGTTTTTATGGAAAAGATGCCAGCGCTATATATCGGGCATGGAGCGCCACTTTTGCTCGATGATCCAATATGGAGCTCTGAATTAGCTGGCATAGCAAGTAAATTTGCGAAACCAAAGGCGATATTAATTATCTCTGCACACTGGGAATCTGCTCCAATTGCAATTTCCAGTCCACAGGCCGGCACTCCCCTTGTTTATGACTTCGGCGGCTTTGCCCAGAAATTTTTTGAGATGACATATGAAACTCCGGATGCGACCGTATTTGCGGCTCGCATTGCATCGATGATGCCAAAATCTGAGCCACTCCACGAATCAAAACGCGGGCTCGATCACGGTGCCTGGGTTCCACTGCGCGTTATGTATCCGGAGCACGATATTCCGGTATTACAAATGTCGATGCCAACATCTGACCCAGGAAAACTTATTGAAATCGGTCGTCGTCTCGCGCCTCTTCGTAATGAAGGTGTTTTAATTATTGGAAGCGGTTTTATGACTCACGGACTTCCTTATCTTCGCGATTGGTCTATCGATGCTAAAGCACCCAGCTGGTCTTCCGAATTTGATGCATGGGCAGCCGAACGTTTAGCGGCAGGAGATATTGATTCGTTAGCAGCTTTTAAAGATTTAGCACCGGCAGTTAATTATGCGCACCCAACAGTCGAACACTTCACGCCATTATTTGTTGCACTCGGTGCCGGTGATGATATAGATGCACCACCAGAGACTTTGGTTGAGGGCTTCTGGATGGGACTTTCAAAGCGTTCGCTTCTCATCGCCTAAACTTAGAAATCGACTAAAGCAGTGCCAACGCGGCAATAGCGCTGTCATAACCCTTATCTTCTTTACTACCGGCAAGACCAGAACGAGCGATAGCTTGATCAAGGTCGTCACACATCAAGACTCCGTAACCAATTGGCTTGGACCATTTAATTTGAACATCCATCACCCCTTGAGTAACT
>WLNN01000093.1 GCA_009699765.1 Actinomycetota bacterium | reverse complement strand
ATCTGCGAGATCAAGAATCTCAGAGGCAAAAGTTCGCCATCTCATCGACGGTTCAACTCCACGAATTAGAATGAAATCTCGATCACCAAGGGGATTGCGTTGAGCAAAAACTTGAACACCTGGCCAGGTGAGACTTCTAATCATCGCTTTATCAACTGAGATCAATGGGCGATTAACTTGGAAATCGTAAAAATCTTCAGACTCAATTTCGGCAATTAAGTGCGGATTGAATTCACCTGAGTTGAAGTCTTGACAAAGGGTCTCAAGCAGATGAGTAATAACTCCCGTTGCAGCCTCTCCGGCATCACTCCACCCACCGAAGGCGACTATCATGATTGGATTTCGTAGCTCTGGAATTTCTAGAATCTCCACAACCCTCACCTTACGGTAACCTCCTCTCCGTGACGAATACGCCGCAACCGCAACGCAGACGCGATGGACTACTGCGCGCCACTATGGCAAAGCGAGTCGTCATCGCTGACGGAGCCATGGGAACAATGCTTCAGGCGGCTAATCCATCGTTAGAAGATTTCCAGGGCCACGAAGGCTGTAATGAAATTCTAAATATAACCCGTCCGGATGTCGTGAAATCTGTTCACGATGCCTATCTTGCCGTCGGCGTTGATGCGATTGAGACTAATACCTTTGGCGCGAATTGGGCCAACCTTGCCGAGTACGGAATTGAAGATCGAATATATGAATTAGCCAGAGCAGGGGCGCAGATTGCGCGTCAATCCGCTGATGAATACTCAACAGCAGATCACCCAAGATTTGTGCTTGGTTCCTTAGGGCCCGGTACCAAACTGCCAACTCTAGGCCATACGACATATCTTCAACTTAAAGATGCATACAGGATTGCATCACAAGGGTTAGTAGATGGGGGAGCAGATGCTCTCTTAATTGAAACCACACAAGATTTATTACAAGCAAAAGCAGCAGTCAATGGAGCTCGTGAAGTTCTTGACGCAATTGATAGAGACATCGTCTTGATTGTCCAAGTTACGGTGGAGACAACCGGAACTATGCTGCTCGGCACTGAAATTGGTGCAGCACTCAGCGCACTTGAGCCGCTCGATATTGATCTCATCGGTCTCAATTGTGCAACGGGACCAGCCGAAATGTCCGAACACTTACGATACTTATCTAAGAACTCTAAAGTTCTAATTTCGGTAATGCCCAATGCTGGGTTACCAATTCTCGGGCCTAATGGCGCAACTTATCCACTTTCACCGGATGAACTCGCTCTCGCATTGGATACTTTTGTTACAGATTATGGCCTGACCCTGATTGGTGGATGTTGCGGAACCACTCCTGAACATTTAGGTGCCGTTGTTAACAAAATTCATGGCCGAGTACCTGCACCGCGTGTGGTAAATGCAGAACCGGGAGTCGCTTCCCTTTATCAGTATGTTGCATTTGCGCAAGATAAAACATATTTGGCTATAGGTGAACGCACAAATGCAAATGGATCAAGGGCGTTCCGTGATGCTCTGGTTGCCGAAGACTGGCAAAGTTGCGTTGAAATCGCACGCGATCAAATTAGAGATGGAGCGCACCTTTTAGATTTATCAGTGGATTACGTTGGTCGTGACGGCGCAAAAGATATGCGAGAGATAGCTTCACGTTTTGCGACCGCTTCAACTCTTCCTATTATGTTGGATTCGACAGAACCTAATGTTCTCCAAGCCGGTTTGGAAAGTCTCGGCGGCCGATGTGTAATTAACTCAGTCAATTATGAAGATGGTGATGGCCCTACCTCACGATTTGCTCGAATAATGCCGCTTGTTAAAGAACATGGCTCAGCCGTCGTGGCACTGACTATTGACGAAGAGGGTCAGGCTAGAACTGCTGAGTGGAAGATTCGCGTTGCCACGAGATTAATTGAGGATCTGACGAAAAACTGGTCACTTGCCATCGGCGACATCATGATTGATACTCTTACATTTCCAATCGCAACAGGGCAAGAAGAGACTCGACGAGATGGCCTTGAGACTATCAATGCAATACGTGAGTTGAAATCTCTTTATCCGGAAGTCCAGACAACTCTTGGTGTCAGCAATGTTTCATTTGGCTTGAATCCAGCAGCACGCGTTGTTTTGAACTCAGTATTTCTTAGTGAGTGTTTCAAAGTGGGTCTTACATCGGCAATAGTTCATCCTTCAAAAATTATGCCTACTGCGCGCATTCAATCGCGTCAGCTTGAGGTTGCACTTGATCTTATTTACGATCGTCGCACTTTCGATGGAGATCAGTGCACATACGATCCACTATCTGAATTTCTTCAACTATTTGAAGGAGTCGAACTTGCTGCTACTCGTCAAACTCGAGCAGCAGAACTTGCGGCTCTTCCGCTAGAAGAAAGACTCCAGCGTCGCATTATCGATGGGGAGAAAGTCGGCTTAAGCGATGATCTCGACCTCGCAATGGCTAACGGCGTTAAGCCATTGGCAATTATCAATGACCATCTTCTCGAAGGAATGAAGATTGTAGGCGAGCTTTTCGGTAAAGGTGAGATGCAATTACCTTTCGTACTCCAAAGTGCTGAAGTGATGAAGACTGCTGTCGCCTACCTCGAACCTTTTATGGAGAAGACGGATGAAGGCGGAAGAGGAACTATGTTGCTCGCTACCGTCAAGGGCGATGTCCATGATATTGGGAAAAACCTTGTCGATATTATTCTCTCCAACAACGGTTATCGGGTTGTCAACATCGGAATTAAGCAGACTGTAAATCAAATTATTGATGCGGCACTTGAAAACGATGTTGATGCCGTTGGAATGAGCGGTCTGCTTGTTAAATCTACCGTCGTTATGAAAGAAAATCTTCAAGAAATCACATCAAGAGGTTTAGACCAGAAATGGCCAATAGTTCTTGGGGGAGCCGCACTTACTCGCGCATTTGTTGAAGAAGATCTCGCCTCTACCTTCCCAGGAGAAGTTCGATATGCGCGAGATGCTTTTGAAGGATTGCGTTTAATGGATGCCATTATGGGTGTGAAGCGCGGCGTACCTGGTGCAGCTCTTCCAAAACTTCGCGAACGTCGCGTAAAAGCCGTCGCTCGCAACACTGAGATAGAGACGACTGACACAACCCGAAGTGATGTTGCGGTAGATATCGATATTCCGAATGCACCTTTTTTTGGTTCTCGGATTGTTAAAGGAATTCCACTGGCCGATTATGTTGGAATGTTAGATGAACGGGCATTGTTCATGGGTCAATGGGGCCTCAAAGGTGCGCGCGGGGAGTATGAAAAGATGGTCGAGGAGGAAGGCCGTCCGCGCCTTCGATCACTCCTTAATGAAGTTCAATCACAAGGATGGCTTGAGGCCGCAGTTGTGTACGGATACTTCCCATGCGTTAGTGATGGTAACGATTTAATCGTTCTTCATCATGAAGGACCGCTTAAGGGCCAAGAGCGAACTCGTTTCACCTTCCCTCGTCAGCGGCGTGATCGCAGATTATGTTTGGCAGATTTCTTTGCGGCGAAGGATTCCGGTAAGACTGATGTAGTTGCCTTCCATGTCGTAACTATGGGAAATACGGTAAGCCAAGCTGCAAACAAACTCTTTGAAGCAAATAACTATCGAGAATATTTAGAGCTTCATGGCCTCTCTGTGCAACTTACTGAAGCACTGGCTGAACACTGGCATGCACGCATTCGTGAAGAATTTTCTGTGCGAGATAAAGACGCATCTGACTTGCAAGGGATTCTCGATCAAGGATATCGAGGCTCGCGTTATTCATTTGGATATCCAGCCTGTCCAGATATCGAACAACAAGTGCAGCTTTGTGAATTACTTGAACCAGAACGCATTGGAGTTAATTTATCCGAGGAATTTCAGCTACATCCAGAACAATCGACCTCCGCAATAATTGTTCACCATCCAGAAGCAAAATACTTCAACGCAAATTAGATTTAATTATGTGCTGGGCAGATATTTTTAAATGAACACCAATCACAGAGCCGGCTCTTCTTAGTAGGAAAGAAATCTGTTTCGATTGCGGTCAGAATTTCCTCACCAATATTATGCAAAATGCGTTCTGTTGCTTCGAGAACTTTTTCCGTTGGAGAGCTTTTGACTATTTTGCCATCTCCTAAATAAATAAGTTGAAGCACGCGCGGCAAAACGCCTTCATTGCGCCAATAAAGAAGTGCATAAACTCTCAGCTGAAAGAGAGCCTTCTCTTCCCATCCCGGTTTTGGAGACTTGCCGGTCTTGTAATCGACAATTCTGACTTCTCCGGTCGGGGCGATATCAAGGCGATCCACATATCCATGTAAGTAAATCTCTTCGGTAAAGTTCTTTTCTAGGTGAAGTTCGCGATATGTTGAATCAAATTCTTGTGGGTTCTCCAAAGTGAAGTAAGTCTCTAACAAAGACTCAGCCCTATCCATCCACTCTTTCTCATTGGTCACCATTTGCCCAAGTTCAGGATTATCGGAGATTTGTTTCTTCCATGCAGTGGGAAGAATCTCCAGGGCGGACTCACTTAGGCGTTCCTCGCGGGGGAGCTCGAAGAGATCCTCGAGAACAGAATGAACGAGTTTTCCTCGCTCGGCATCAAGGGAAATTTGCTCAGGAAGATTGAGGATTGCTCTATATTTATAAAGTTGCGGGCAGTTCGTGAAGTCATTGACGCGACTTGGGGAAAGACGTAACTGGTCCATATCGCGACCCTAGCGCGCTAAATCGAAGGTAGTCCAGATATCTCGCCTAAGATGCTCCCGTGTCTAATATTTCAGAATCTATACGTGGCGAAGGTCGTGGGTATTTTAAAGTTGGCGATCGCGTTCAACTAACAGACCCTAAGGGAAAGTTATACAGCTTCACCATTACTTCTGGAAAAGAATGGCACACACATAAAGGTTGGATTGTTCACGACGATTTAGTCGGGTTGCCAGAGGGTTCGGTCGTCAGCACAACTGCAGGCTTAAAATTCACTGCATTTATTCCTTTGCTAGCCGATTACGTTCTATCGATGCCACGTGGGGCGACAATCGTTTATCCAAAAGATGCCGCCATGATCATAGGTGTCGCAGATATTTATCCAGGCGCAAGAGTTCTAGAGGCGGGAGTAGGTAGCGGCGCACTCACTCTTTCGCTCTTACGCGCAGTCGGTGATTCGGGCTTCGTCCATAGCGTTGAACGGAGAGATGATTTTGCACAAAATGCGACCATGAATGTCTCTAATTATTTTGGAGAATTACCTTCGCAGTGGCGCCTTGATGTTGGTTCGGTTCAGGATCGAGTTTTTGATTCAACTTATGACCGAGT
>WLNN01000092.1 GCA_009699765.1 Actinomycetota bacterium | reverse complement strand
CAAAGGCGATTTCACTCGTACTTCCACAACTCAAGGGCAAGCTTGATGGTTTTGCAATGCGCGTTCCAGTTCCAACTGGTTCAGCAACAGACTTAACAGTAGAACTTGCTAAGGAAGCAACAGCAGAGCAGATCAATGCAGCTATGAAGAAGGCAGCAAATGGATCACTCAAGGGATTCCTTTCATACACAGAAGATCCAATCGTCTCTTCAGATATCGTGACTGATCCTTCTTCTTGTATCTTCGATGCTGGTCTTACAAAAGCAATCGGAACAACTGTAAAAGTTGTTGGTTGGTATGACAATGAGTGGGGCTATTCAAACCGCCTCGTAGACCTTGTCGGTTACGTTGGAAAAAGCCTCTAATTCAATGACAACATTGAACGAACTAGATGTGCAGGGTAAGCGAGTATTTCTTCGTTGTGATTTAAATGTTCCTTTGAAAGAAGGAAAGATCACAGACGACGGTCGTATTCGTGCATCACTTCCAACAATCAACGCGCTCCTTGCCAAAGGTGCTTCACTCGTTATTGCTGCACATCTAGGTCGTCCAAAGGGTGAAATAAAGCCAGAACTTTCACTTGCTCCAATTGCAGTCAGACTTTCAGAACTTCTCGGTAAGCCTGTTCAATTCGCTGGCGCAATAACCGGGAAGGATGTAACTGCAGCTGCTACAGGACTTTCCGCAGGAGAAATTCTGCTCCTTGAAAACATTCGCTTTAGCGCTGCGGAAACTTCTAAGGAAGAATCTGAGCGATCAGAATTAGCCACCGAACTTGCAAAACTTGCAGATATTTATGTAGGAGATGGTTTTGGCGCAGTCCATCGTAAGCACTCATCAGTTTTTGATCTCCCAAAGCTGCTTCCACATGCAGCTGGCACCTTGGTGGCGGCAGAAGTTGAAGTCTTAAAGAAGCTCACTACCAATCCAGCTCGCCCTTACGGAGTTGTTCTAGGTGGAGCAAAAGTTTCCGACAAACTCGGCGTTATCTCTAATCTGCTTGGCAAGGTTGATGTCATGGCAATCGGCGGCGGAATGGTCTTCACCTTTCTTGCAGCTCGCGGATTAGAGATTGGCAAATCACTTGTCGAAGCAGAGATGCTTGACACTGTTCGAGATCTAATTAAGGAAGCCGATGAGAAGGGCGTACGTCTAGTTCTTCCAACAGATATTGTGGTTGCTCCTGCATTCGCTGCAGATTCTCCAGCGACAATTGTTGAAGCGGATGCAATTCCCGCGGATCAAATGGGCCTCGATATTGGACCAGATTCAGCCGCAGCATTCGCTGCTGCAATTCGTGAATGCAAGACAGTCTTCTGGAATGGCCCTATGGGCGTATTTGAATTTGCGGCATTTTCAAATGGCACAAAAATTGTTGCTCAGGCACTTACGGAAGTTGATGGTATTTCGGTTGTAGGCGGCGGAGATTCCGCAGCTGCAGTTCGAGCACTTGGTTTCAAAGATAGTCAGTTCGGATATATCTCTACCGGCGGCGGCGCATCTCTAGAATATCTAGAGGGTAAAGAGCTTCCAGGATTAAAGGCTCTTGATCTCTAACAATATATAGAAGCAATTTTTCTGTAACAACGAATAAGGAGTAGATAATGCGTAAGCCACTTATGGCAGGTAACTGGAAGATGAACCTCAATCACCTTGAGGCAATCGCTGTTGCACAGAAGCTTGTCTATTCATTAGGTGATAAAGATTACGATGCAGTTGATGTGGCAATCATTCCGCCATTTACAGATATTCGCTCAATCCAAACCATGGTCGATGGTGACCGTCTTCGTCTTCAATACGGAGCGCAAGATATTTCCCCAGAGGCATCTGGCGCATTTACCGGAGATATCTCTGGCTCTATGTTGGCAAAGCTTGGATGCACCTTTGTTGTTATCGGTCATTCTGAGCGACGCGCAATCCATAACGAAGATGACGCCCTTGTTAATCGCAAAATTAAAGCAGCACTGGCAAATGAGCTAACTCCAATTTTCTGCGTTGGTGAAGAGTTAGCAGTTCGCGAATCAGGTACCCATGTTTCTCACGTTATTCGCCAGGTACGCGCAGGCCTCGAAGGTTTCACAAAGCCTGAACTCAAAAAGATTGTAATTGCCTACGAGCCAGTTTGGGCAATCGGAACTGGCAAGACTGCAACACCTGAAGATGCTCAAGAGGTTTGTGCTGCCATCCGAGAAGAGATCGAACAAATCGGCTCTTCCGAGATTGCATCAAATATGCGAATTCTTTACGGCGGTTCTGTGAAGTCATCCAACATCGTGGAAATCATGAAGCAGGCAGATGTCGATGGCGCCCTTATCGGGGGAGCGAGCCTAGATCCTGAGGAGTTAGCCAAAATAGCTAAGTTCTACGCAGTGGCCGAGTAAGAACTCAGCCTCTTTTTTCGCTATCATTGCCCACCTGTACCGTTCTGTACTCATAAGTTTGCCCAAATAAGGAGTTATCCGTGGCTTTAGCACTATCTATCTTCCTTGTGATCACTAGCGTTTTGATGATCCTCCTAGTTCTTCTCCATAAAGGTAAAGGTTCAGGATTATCCGATCTTTTCGGTGGTGGAATTTCATCTAACTACGGCGGATCTTCCGTTGTAGAGCGCAACCTCGACCGAATCACCATTGTTGTTGGTGGCCTCTGGTTCGCAGGTGTCGTCGGACTATCTCTCGTTTTGAAGGGTTAATTCATGGCAAGTGCAATTCGCGGAAGTCGTGTCGGTGCCGGCCCAATGGGCGAGGCTGAACGCGGAGATCAAATTGAACGCGCGACAGTTTCGTATTGGTGCGCAAACGGTCACGAAGTTCGTCCATCATTTGCAGTTGAAGAGACAGTTGTTATTCCAGCAGAGTGGGATTGCCCAAAGTGCGGATTACCTGCAGGTCGCGATCGCAACAATCCACCCAGCGCAGTTGTAAATGTTCCTTACAAGACTCACCTTGCATATGTTAAGGAACGTCGTTCAGATACAGAAGGCGCAAAGATTCTTGAAGACGCTCTTCGCAAGCTTCGTGGAGACGATCTCGAATAAAAGTTTTAAAGATTAGCGGCAGATTTTAAAATTTGCTTAATACCCGCATTGCGATCCTTCAAATGAAGACGCAGTAGCGGGTATTTTCTTTGTGCAAGAGCTTTTCCATCGCCGAGCGCCTGTGCAGCTAGCAAAGTCGCAAAAGAGAAATCTCTTCCTGGGATTTCATAATCGATATTGGTCTCACCGGTAATTTGAATAAATACACCGTTAGGTTGTCCAGCTTTATGGAACTGGCCTGTGGAATGTAGAAAGCGCGGACCCCAACCAAAAGTTGTTGGTCGGCCAGAAGCTTTCGAAATGATTGCACGCATCTCCTCGAGTTGTACATCCTCGCTTCGGTCGAGATAGGCCATGATTGCAATATAGCCGTCGCCACCAACCTGCGCGATTATCTCTTGCAGCGCCTGCGACAAAGTTGAACCATTTCCAAAAATTCCAACGCTGCCCTCTTGAGCATCTGGAATCAATGTTGGAAGAACAGTTGCACCAGAACTCTTCCACTCAGTCAGCAGAGCAAGTGTCTGTTCCTTAGCCTCAGTCACATTAGGTTGATTAAATGGATCAATTTCTAGGGCTGCTCCGATAATCGCAGTGACCCACTCCCAAAAGATGAAGTGCGCACCTAGGGGAGCGGTGACATTGAGATCAGCGCCCGCCTCTGAAAATGCTACCGAAAGAGCCCCACCGATTTTTGCCGCTGCAACGGATTCGGTTACAACAGGAAGGCGACCCTTCCCGTCCTTGCCGGTTGACTCGGCGATTAATTGCTCAATCCAATCTGAGAGTCCGGGAACATCCGAGCCGTGATCAGTGAAACTTATATATTGTCTAGCAACTTCACTAAATACATAAGCTACATCGAGAATTACTTGATCGTGTGCGATGAAATCAATCTTTGCCTTGGATGCATCTTCCAAAATGCTCCACATATCGATCCCGAGAAGAGATGCTGGAACAACACCAAAAGCACTGAGAGCGCTAAAACGTCCGCCCACATTTGGGTCTGCATTAACGACCGAGAAGCCTCCTGCACGAACTTCAACATCAAGCGGTGAGCCTGGATCTGTCACAAAGAGAAGGTGATCGGAAGGGATTAGTCCTGCTTCTACAATTTTGGATTCGAAAAATGAACGTTGAGATGCAGTCTCAATCGTTGATCCAGATTTAGAGCTCACCACAAAGACTGTTTTAGAGATATCGCCTACAAGGGCATGCGCAAGGTACTCGGGATCTGTTGAATCTACTATCGTGATTTCTTTCTTATATGTTTTCGCCAAAACTTCAGGCGCTAAAGAAGAGCCGCCCATTCCGCAGAGAACTACACGAGTACATGACGCAAATTTAGTTGTGAGCAATTCAATCTGCGCGCGGAGTCCCATTGAACTCGTCGGAAGATCTACCCAGTTAAGTCTCACCGCTGCTTCGGCTGCCGCTGCTGCTCCCCAAGTAGTTGCATCCTTTGCTGCTATTTGAATATGTGCCTTGCGTAAGAGTGCATAGCGATCAGAATCGCGATCTACTTCATTTAGCACAGCGCCAGAAATCTTTATAGTCATTGCAATCCTTTTACTTGAGGGCTGACGAGATGTCGCCAACGATTCGATCTACGGTAAATCCAAATTCGGTGAAAAGTTTTGAAGCTCCAGCAGATGCACCAAAGTGATCAATTGAGATAATCAATCCACTGTCGCCGACATATTCGCGCCACCCTTGTGCGATGCCTGCCTCAACGCTTACCCGAAGTTGGGCACTCTTTGGCAGAATACTTTCGCGGTATGAATCTGTTTGTTCGTTAAACCATTCCAGACATGGGGCGCTAACAACTCGAGTTGAGATCCCCTTTGCCTCAAGTGCAATCTGGGAATCAAGTGCAAGTGCAATCTCAGAGCCGGTTGCGATAATTACAACATCGGGGTTCTTTGAGGCTTCCTTAAGGATGTACGCACCCTTATCAACTCCTGATGCAGCGCCATGAGTCGAGCGATCTACGGTACGAAGATTTTGACGCGAGAGAAATAGCCCAACTGGCTTCTTGCGGAGCAGAATTGATTTCCATGCTTCTCGCACTTCATTTCCATCTGCGGGACGAATAACTGCGAAATTTGGAATAGCTCGCATCGCAGCCAAGTGCTCGATTGGCTGGTGGGTAGGACCATCTTCACCCAATCCGATTGAATCGTGCGTCCAGACAAATGTAGTTGGAATATCCATAAGCGCTGCAAGGCGTGCAGAAGGTCTCATGTAATCGCTAAAGACGGCGAATGTTCCACCGAATGCGCGAGTGAGTCCGTGCAAAGTGATTCCATTAAGAATCGATCCCATAGCGTGTTCACGAATACCGAAGTGAATGATTCGTCCATATGGATCAGAATCCTTCATTGCACTCGATGCCGGAAGGAATGATTTTCCACCTTCAATTGTGGTGTTATTTGAATCAGCTAAGTCGGCCGAGCCGCCCCAGAATTCTGGAAGAACCTGCGCGATTGCATTGATTACATGACCTGACGCAGCGCGAGTTGCAACATCTTTTCCAGCTTCGAAATTCGGAAGCGCAGAGTCCCAACCTGCAGGAAGATCACGCTTTACAAGACGCTCAAGCATT
>WLNN01000091.1 GCA_009699765.1 Actinomycetota bacterium | reverse complement strand
GGGCATGCGTGAATGGTTCTCCCTGACTTTCCTTATGGGCGGATTCTTTATCGCTGGTCAAATCTACGAGTATGCATCGTTGGTTACGGAAGGATTGACGCTTTCATCCAATGCTTATGGTTCTGTTTTCTATCTTGCTACAGGTTTCCACGGCCTGCATGTAACTGGCGGATTAATTGCATTCCTCATTGTCCTTCTCCGAGTTGCAAAGGCTCGTCGCTTCACGCAAAGTCAAGCTACCACTGCGATTGTGGTTTCTTACTACTGGCACTTTGTAGACGTTGTTTGGATCGCACTCTTCTCGGCTATCTACTTAATTAAATAAATTATAGAAAAATGAGTTTCAGGAACATTATGGAAGGAAATACCGTGAAGCGTCTATCGCGCCTTCGTCGTCATCGTGCGGCTGGCCCAATGCTCTTAGTCTTTGCTCTATTGACTATCGGCACAACCTTTCAGGTGGCAGGAGCAGTGACCACCTCTCCCTCAACTGTGGCTGACCGTTCTGCTGCTATTGCGGAAGGAAAACAACTATTCCTCAAAGGTTGCTCCTCTTGCCATGGTCTCAACGCTGAAGGCGGAGCAATCGCACCTTCACTCATTGGTGTCGGAGCAGCTTCGGTAGATTTCCAGGTTGGTACTGGTCGTATGCCCATGGCCGATATGAGCCAACAGGCGATGCGTAAGGACCCGGTCTATACCCCAGCAGAAGTCAATGCGCTTGCGAACTATGTTGCATCTCTGGCTCCCGGACCGGAAGTTCCGTCTGAAGAATCATTGAATTACGAACGCGATGGTTCTGTTGCAGAGGGCGGCGAACTATTTCGCACAAATTGCGCAATGTGCCACAACTTTGCTGCGCAAGGCGGAGCTCTCACTCAAGGAAAATACGCACCTACTCTTATGGGTGTAGAACCAAAACATATTTATGAAGCGCTGATTACCGGCCCTCAATCTATGCCCGTCTTTAGCGATAAGACTTTAACGCCAGAAGAGAAACTTTCAATTATCAAGTGGATCAAAGCTGCAGAGGCAGAACCACAACTCGGTGGAGTGGCGTTAGGTCGCGTCGGTCCTGTTACAGAAGGCCTTTTAGTTTGGACTCTAGGAATCGGATTGCTCATTGGTGTAGCAGTCTGGTTGGCGATGAAAGCGAGATAAGACAATGTCTAACGAAATCGAACTCATCAAAGATCCTGGGCTACCTGCTCATCAACATCGCAGAGCCGATGAAGATCCAAAGTTTGCACAACGTGCTGAACGTCAGGTTGCGATTCTCTTTTTAATCTCTGCCTTAGGAACTATTCTTCTAATCGCTAGTTATGTTTTTATACCTACTGATGTCTTTGTCTTTATTCCAATCTTTGGAGAGAACAATCTGCACCAGCTCCTTTTAGGACTTGGCATGGCTATTGCACTCTTCTTTATTGGTGCTGGATTAATCCATTGGGCAAAGAATTTGATGCCCGATGAAGAAGTGATTGCTCAGCGTCACGAGTTCCGTTCGCCAGATGAAGATCGTGAAGATTTCGTTAAGACTGTTAAGGCAGGCGCAGGCGCTGCTGGCTTGGGACGTAGGCCATTAATTAAGCGAACACTTGGTCTTGCTCTTGGTCTTTCTGGTCTGACCCCACTATTGCTACTTCGCGATTTAGGTCCGCTTCCAAAAGCTGATCTCACAAAAACTTCTTGGAAGGCGGGAACCCGCCTTGTTACAGATCCAGGTGATCGTCCAATTAAGGCCTCTGATTTAGAAGTTGGAGCGGTTGCACAAACTCTCCCTGAAATCGCACCTGGTGCTCATCGCGCTCTTGCCGATGTCGGAAAAGATGCGGTCCTATTAATTCGTTTGCGACCAGAAGATTTCAATCTAGATGCAGAACGTCTCTCTTGGACTTATGATGGAATCATCGCATTTTCAAAAATCTGTTCTCACATGGGATGCGCAGTTGCGTTATACGAACAACAAACTAAGCACTTGCTCTGTCCATGTCATCAATCAACATTCGATGTAACCCGGGCTGCCAAAGTCATCTTTGGTCCTGCTGCTCGCCCACTTCCGCAACTAGCAATAACTGTGGATTCAGAGGGTTATCTCGTTGCACAAGCACCATTTAACGAACCTGTTGGACCTAGCTTCTGGGAGCGATCATCATGACAGCACGCGAACGAATTGCAGGCAATGTAGCCGGTTATGTAGATGATCGCACCGGTGCGGCAAAGTGGATGAAGAAGAATCTCACCAAAGTCTTCCCAGACCATTGGTCATTTTTGCTCGGTGAAATCTGCCTTTACTCATTTATCATCTTGTTGGCATCAGGCACATTCTTAACTTTCTGGTTCGACCCTTCTATGAAGGAAGTTATCTATGATGGCGAATACGCGCCTCTCAAAGGCCTTGAAATGTCCGCGGCATACGCCTCAACTCTTGATATTTCTTTTGAAGTTCGTGGCGGACTATTGATGCGCCAAATCCACCACTGGGCTGCACTAATTTTTATGGTCGGAATCGTCGTACACCTTCTTCGCGTTTATTTCACTGGAGCTTTCCGTAAGCCACGTGAATTCAACTGGATAATTGGCGTCGGACTCCTCACTCTTGGAATCGTTGAAGGCTTCTTAGGTTATTCACTTCCTGATGATCTCCTATCAGGAACTGGAATTCGAATTGCAGAAGCGATCATTCAAGCACTGCCTGTTGTTGGCTCATACCTTGCATTCTTTGCATTCGGTGGCGCTTTCCCAGGTGAAGCATTTATTCCACGTATCTACACAGTTCATATTCTCTTGTTGCCCGGAATATTCCTGGCGCTAATTACTGTTCACTTAATGCTCGTTTGGTACCAGAAGCACACTCAATTCCCTGGCCCAGGCCGCACAGAGAAGAATGTTGTTGGATATCCATTGATGCCTGTCTATATGGCAAAGGCGGGTGGATTCTTCTTCATCGTCTTCGGTGTTACAGCATTCTTAGGAGCAGTTGCATCGATCAACCCAATTTGGTTATACGGTCCATACACCCCAGGACAAATCTCTGCCGGTTCGCAACCTGACTGGTATATGGGCTGGCTTGATGGATTAGTCCGTATGTCTCCTCCAATTGAAACTCATGCATTCGGACATACGATCTCGTGGAATATTTTGATTCCAGGGTTAATTCTCCCAGGAATTATGTTCACGCTTCTCGCCCTCTATCCATTTATTGAAAGCTGGGCAACTGGCGATAAGCGCGAACACCATCTCCTTGATCGTCCGCGTAATGCGCCAAACCGCACTGCATTAGGTGCAATGGCACTCACATTTACTCTCGTTTCACTTCTCAATGGTGGTAACGACATTATCGCTACAACATTCCATCTGACGATTAACCAGATGATGTGGTTCTCGCGAATTGGCGTACTTGTGCTTCCTCCAATTGCATTCATCATTACAAAGCGACTATGTCTGGCACTGCAACGCGCTGATCGTGATTTGGTCCTTCACGGACGCGAAACTGGGCGCCTTGTTCGCCTCCCTCATGGTGAATTCGTTGAGGTTCACGAGCCAATCTCGGCAGAGAAGGCGTGGACTTTGACATCACACGAGCAGATTGCTCCGCTAGAACTTCCTGAGTTTGACGGAGCCGGTGTTCGCCGAGCTGGTGGTATCAAGAACAAGATTCGCAATCGAATCTCACGCGCTACCGCGGTTGCGGTTCCAAAGGCGACAGAGTCAGAGCGAAAAGAGTTAGAGGGCCATCACTAAAACAAATACTTCGCTACTCTCCTAGATTGATTAGCGTTTTTGCACCAAAGCAACCCCTACTGCAGTCATCAAAATTCCGATGATTGCTTGGGGGTTTAGCTTTTCCCCGAAAAGTAGGAAGGCTTGAATTGCAGCCATTGGTGGAACTAAGTAGAGCAAGCTAGAGACTCGTGCTGCGCTTCCACGGGTGAGCATCCAAAGCAATAAGAGAATTGCAATCACTGAGGTGACCAGCACGGCCCAACTCATAGCTAAGAAAGACTCGAGATTCCAATCCAATGAAGTTCGTCCGGTCGCGATGGAAATTACCATCAAGATAAATGCCGAAATCAAAAATTGATAGGTCGTGCCCGCTAGCAATGGAATTGAGTGACCCATTTTCTTCTGCAATAAAGTTGCTGATGTTGAACCGGCAACAGCGATAGCTAAGAGCAGAAGCGCCCACAGTGTCATCTCTCCGGTAAGTGAGAAGGCGGGAGATAGAACCAGGGCAACGCCAGCAAAACCAAGAGTAAGACCAACTAGCTCTCTCTTGGAGAGGCTTTCGCCCAGAAATTTAATAGCTAGAACTGATACAAAGATAGGCTGCATACTGGTGATAACTGATGCGATACCTGCTGGAGATCCTTGGGCGATGGCCTCCCAAACTCCCCCAAGATACAAAGTATGCAAGGCAATTCCAATTACAAGTGATGCTAAGAAATCACTCTTCGAAAGCTTTAGCGACTGCCCAAATGCCAAAGTTAATAGCGCCAAGATACCTGCGGCAATAAAAAGCCTTATCGCAAGAAAAAAAATGACATCTGAACTATTGAAAGCATACTTCGCTACTACAAAACCAGAGCTCCAAATAACGACGAATATCCAAGGCGCATAACGCTCAAGGAGCTTCATTTCTAAACCAGTTTAGTGCTGATTAACTGGGAGCGGCTTCTCGTACTCTGTAACAAAGCCAACGATACTAATCATGAGCGCGCCAAAGGCGATCAGAGTTAGCCACCATCCGATTACCAAACCAAGAGCCATCGTTGCTGCACTAACTGCGACAGGAAGTGGCCACCATGAGTGTGGGCTATAAAAACCTAGTTCGCCTGCATCGTCGGCAATTTCTGCATTGAGATCATCTGATGGGATATCAAAGCCAATACGTTTTTGTGTGAACCATACATAGAAACCGACCATGCCAGCCAAACATGCCGCAAGAATCATTCCAGTGATTCCGACCGCCTCGCCGCCCACGTAGTAATAAACAACGGCCATAATTACATAGAAGACTGAAAGTCCTACGAAGAGTCTCCAATTTTCTTTCATCTTTTAGTGGCCTTCCGTTTTAATGTGTGGATGGTGAAGATCGAATGCCGGGCGCTCTGAGCGAATTCGCGGCATTGAAGTGAAGTTATGGCGTGGAGGCGGACAACTAGTTGCCCATTCAAGTGAAGCTCCATAGCCCCATGGGTCATCACAATTAACTAGCGGACTCTTTCGTGTAATCCAGATATTGATAAAGAACGGAATCATCGAGAGCGCAAGAAGGGCAGATCCGAAGGTAGAAATCATATTCATACCAGTAAAGCCATCACTTGCGAGGTAATCAGCATATCGACGAGGGAATCCCTTGATACCCAACCAGTGTTGAATCAAGAATGTCGTGTGGAAACCAAAGAAGAGAGTCCAGAAGTGAATTTTTCCAAGTCGTTCGTTGAGCATACGACCGGTGAACTTCGGCCACCAGAAATAGAAACCGGCGAACATTGCAAAGACAACGGTTCCGAAGAGGACGTAGTGGAAGTGAGCTACCACGAAATAAGTAGCTGATACTGCGAAATCCAAAGGTGGCGAAGCCAAAATGATTCCAGTCAAGCCACCGAAGAGGAAGGTGACCAGGAAGCCCATCACCCAAAGCATTGGAGTTTCAAAAGAGACGTGCCCACCCCACATGGTTCCAATCCAGTTGAAGAATTTCACGCCAGTGGGTACGCC
>WLNN01000090.1 GCA_009699765.1 Actinomycetota bacterium | reverse complement strand
TGTAAATCAGATTACTTCGTTGCTGTGTAACGATCGTATGAAGCTTGAATCTCTGCCTCTGCAGCATCGTGGCCAACCCAGTCGCCACCAATAACTTCTTTGCCTGGTTCGAGTGTCTTATAAACTTCGAAGAAGTGTTTGATTTCATCCAGTTCGTAGACTGGCAAGTCTGAAATATCTTTAATGCCGGACTTGCGAATATCGCCAGCGGCAACACAGAGAAGCTTGTCATCGCCACCTTTTTCATCAGTCATACGCAACATCGCAACAGCGCGAGCCGATACAACACAGCCAGGAAAAGTTGGCTCATCCAACATAACGAGGGCATCCAATGGATCGCCATCGAGTGAGAGCGTATTCTTTACAAAGCCGTAGTCGTGCGGAAAACGCGTTGCCGTAAAGAGCATGCGATCGAGGCGGACCTCGTGAGTCTCATGGTTAATTTCGTACTTATTGCGTGAGCCTGCTGGGATTTCAACAACAACGTCGAAGATCATCGTGAGCCAACTTTCCGCTAGAGAAATAGGTTGTGAAAAACTTGGGGTGAACGACGGGGCTCGAACCCGCGACATCTCGGACCACAACCGAGTGCTCTACCAGCTGAGCTACGCCCACCATGTGCTGTGCAGGGGGCTACTTTACCCGCCAACGGGCTAAATCTATAAACCAGTTTTTGCGAGGTGCTGCAGCAGGCTTATTTTCGCCAAAAACTGAGGTTCGGTAATAGGCCAACTCTGCAATCGAATCTCGGATATCACCAAGTGCGCGATGGTTGCCAGTCTTGGCCGGGGCTGCAAAGTAGCTCTTTGGATACCAGCGGCGGGCTAGCTCTTTAATGGTCGAGACATCGATGGTGCGATAGTGAAGAAATTCTGCCAACACCTTCATATCTCGGGCGATGAAGTTGCGATCAACAGAAACAGAATTTCCTGCAAGTGGTGATTTTCCAGCGACTACTCCCGACGCCTCGAGATAGGCGAGGATCTGTTTTTCAGCTAAACCAATTTCAATGCCTTGCGAAATCTCGGTGATTAATCCAGAGGAGGTATGCATATTGCGAACAAAGTCATTCATTCCGGCGAGCTGACCTTCAGTGGCATGGATGACAAGGTCGATGCCTTCACCAATAACGTTGAGATCAGAGTCGGTCACCAGCACGGCGATTTCGACCAGGGCATCTGTTTCGAGGGAGAGGCCGGTCATTTCGCAATCAATCCAGACAAGGTGGGGTAATTCGTTAGCCATAGGGTGAGCCTATCTCGTGGGGGGAGTTTTCAACTCTCGTTCACCTTGCGTTAACCATCTATCCCTCTCTATTTTCGAGGCGGGGTGAAGGATGCGGGCATGTCGACTGTACCTGCGCCGCGCGAGCTCACGACCAGACCTCGCCTATCGGATCGAGTATTTCGCAGAGTGGTCACCGCGGGCGGACTTTCATCGCTAGTTATTCTCGGATTGATTACAGTTTTTCTTGCATATCGCGGAGTAGAAGTTCTTCGTCAAGAAGGCTTTAACTTCATAACTAAATCCAATTGGTCAATTACCACAGATGATGCTGGCAATGTTGTAGAAAGTCATTTTGGTCTAGCTGCAATGCTTGTCGGAACAATTCTCTGTTCGGCAGTAGCTGTAGTAATAGCGCTACCGATTTCAGTTGCCACTGCACTCTACTTAAATTTTTACGCACCACCATGGTTGAAGAAATTCTTGATTGCCGTGATAGACATGATGGCTGCATTTCCATCAATCTTATTTGGTATCTGGGGCTTTCTTGTTCTCATGCCGAGTATCGAGTATTGGGCAAAACTTCTCAATCGATACCTCGGTTTCGTGCCAGTCTTCCATGTCGACGCATATGTATTTACGCGCTCGCCCTTTGTTGCAGGTGTAATTCTTGCAATCATGATTATTCCAATTATCACCTCTGTCTCTCGTGAAGTTTTCTCACAGGCTCCACTTGATCGTATTCAAGCTGCTTACGCTCTGGGTGCAACTCGATGGGGAATGATTAAGGCAGTTGTAATCCCTCACGGTCGATCTGGTGTTATCGGTGGAGCGATGCTTGGACTCGGACGTGCGATGGGTGAGACTGTTGCGGTATTTACAGTTCTAAATATTGTTTTCCAAGTGAATTGGCATGTGCTCTTTGGTGTTGGCGGAAACGTTGCTTCACTTATTATTCTTAAGTTCGGTGAGGCTAGCCCATATGAGATTAAGGCCCTTATGGCAGCCGGCCTTGTGCTTTTCGTGCTCACTTTACTAGTCAATGCAATTGCAGATTTAATTGTTAAGACGACAGGGAAGTCTGGAAAATGACAACTGTTGCACCGAGAAAACCATGGGCTGCTACGCCAGCGGATAGGTTGCGCGATCTAGCAATCTTCCTTCTTTCGGCAGTACTTTCTTACCTGGTCGTTGCTGTGACTCCCGCAAAGGGCAAACTTGCATATGTAGGTCTCTTCTTTATTTTTTACTCAGTTGCATCGGGTATTGCTGGTTGGATTAAATTTGGACGACGTTCTGCAGCAGATCTATTTATTAAGACCTTAATTGGCTTAATGGCATTTGTTACCGTGCTTCCAATTTTGAGCATTCTGACAACTGTGATTGCAAAGGGCTACCGAGGCATCAACCTCAATATATTTAAGACTGATATGTCGCTTAACGCGCCAACGGATCCACTAAATGTCGGTGGCTTACTACACGCAATAACCGGAACTGTAATTCTTGTCAGTGTCGCACTCGTTCTCAGTGTCCCGCTTGGCATTCTGACTGCGCTTTACATCACCGAGGTAAAGGGGCGTTTCACAAAGCCAATTAAGTTCTTGGTGCAAGCAATGTCTGGCGTTCCGTCAATTGTTGCCGGACTTTTTATTCTCTCTGCAGTTCTCTACCCAATCACAAAAGCGTATTCAGGCTTTATGGCATCACTCGCACTCACAATTTTGATGATTCCAACGATCGCACGTACTTCAGAAGAAGTTCTAAAATTGATTCCAAATGACCTTCGCGAAGCAGGCGTTGCTCTTGGTGGTACCCAGTGGCGCACCGTCGCAATGATTGTTCTACCTGCAGCTCGTAGCGGATTGATGACTGCTGTAATTCTCGGAATCGCTCGTATCGCGGGTGAAACAGCACCTCTGTTATTGCTTTCAGGTGGCGGAGATAAAGTAAATCCAAATCCATTCCATGACCCAATGGGCTCTCTTCCGTATTACATCTGGAAATCATTTAATGCAGGTTCTCCTGAAGCAATAACTCGTGCTTGGGCTGGCTTGCTCGTTCTAATCACGATAGTTCTTATTCTCTTTACCGCTGCCCGCTTGCTATCAACACGGAAGGTCAAATAATGACATCATCACTATCAGAGGTAGCTAACGCTCACGTCACCAAAGCTCCATCTATTCGCGCTGCTGGCACTGGCCTTGAGGCACGTGGAGTGCATGCATGGTTTACAAAGCATCATGCACTAGCTGATGTCTCACTCGACTTCGCACCAGGAACAGTGACCGCTCTTATCGGTCCATCTGGTTGCGGCAAATCAACATTTATTCGCACATTAAACCGTATGCATGAATTTATCCCAGGTGCTGCAATGGCGGGAGAAGTTCTGCTTGATGGTAAAGATGTGTATGCACCAGGCGTCGATGTAACAAAGATTCGTCTTCAAATCGGTATGGTTTTTCAGAAGCCAAATCCGTTCCCATCAATGACAATCGGCGAGAACGTTCTCTCTGGCCTCAAGCTTGCTCAGGTCAAGGTCGATAACAAGGATGATCTTCTAGAGGAATGTCTAGAACGTGCTGGCCTCTGGAAAGAGGTAAAGGATCGCCTTGGGGCACATGGTGGCTCTCTTTCAGGTGGTCAACAACAGCGCCTCTGCATTGCACGTGCCCTAGCGGTTCGCCCACAGGTCTTATTAATGGATGAGCCTTGTTCAGCCCTTGATCCAGGTTCAACACTTCGCATTGAAGAGACTATCCGTCACCTCTCAGACACAATGACAATCGTCATTGTTACTCACAATATGCAGCAGGCAGCTCGTGTCTCTGATTCCACCGCCTTCTTCCTATCTGATGGCGGCCCTGGTCAGATGATTGAGTTCGCCCCTACAAGTGAGATCTTCTCGCGTCCAAAAGATAAGCGCACTGAGGATTATGTCACTGGCCGTTTCGGCTAATACCAGCACCATTTGTTCATCTAACGGTTAAGAAACGTTTCCCGAGCAGGGGATAACAGTTAACTCGATGTGCATAAGTTTCCCCTTGTAATTACATCCACAACTCATAAGGGGAAATACATGAAGGTTTCAAAGCTCGCGAAGGTCGCATCTATAGCGCTCGCGTTTGGCTTGGTAGCTACAACTCCTGCACATGCAGCATCACTACAAGGCTCTGGCGCATCATTCCCAGCAGCTCTGATCGAAGCTTGCAAGGCTCCATTTGCAGCAGCTACATCACACTCATATACATATGCTTCATCTTCATCAGGAACAGGCCAGTCAAACTCAGATAAGTCAATCGGTGACTTCTGGATGTCAGACGGTGCATACACCGCAACAACAAAGCGTGCATCACTAATCCACGTTCCACTAGTTGCTGCTCCAATTGCACTTCTTCACAACGTTCCAAATAAGAAGACAATTCAGTTCTCAGCAGAGACAGTTGCAAAGATCTTCTCTGGTGAAATCACAATGTGGAATGACGAGGCCATCAAGGCAGATAACAACCGCTCAACAACAAAGGTTGTTTATTCAAAGAATGCAGATGGAACACTTAAGAAGGATTCAAAGGGTGATCCAATTGTTCTTCGCACACAAACTGTAAATAGCAATATCGTTTTGCCTGCAAAGAAAATTCAGGTTATCTACCGTCTAGATTCATCAGGCACAACTGAAAACTTCACAAACTACCTAAACAAGTCAGCTCCAACAGTATGGACAAAGGCTAAGAACAAGGTATTCACATCATCATTCCCAGGTAACATCAATGATGCAAAGAATATCGGCCGCATCGTTGGCGCATCTTCTTCTACAGGTGTTGCACAGCTCGCAGGTAAGACTCCTTACTCAATCACATACGCAGAAGTTAACTATGCGGTTGCAAACAACCTAAAGATTGCAAACTTGATCAACCCAGCTGGTTCATCAGTTGCTGCTGATTCAACTGGTGTTGGTGCATTCCTTGCATCAGCTTCACAGGACGCAAACGGCTGGCTCACATATGACTTTGCAACTAAGGAGAAGGGCGCTTACCCACTAGGTATCGTTTCTTACCTCTTAGCTGATACTTCATACCCAGATAAGGCACAGGCTGCAGCAGTTAAGGAATATGCAAAGTTCATTCTTTCACCTGCATGTTCTGGAACTGTCGGAGCAAAGCTTGGCTTCTCAGTAATCGATGGCGATCTTCTTAAGAAGTCACTCGCTCAGGTTGCAAAGATCGGTTAATTTCTAAACAAACTCCTCCAAGAGTAAAAACCGGCCGGTTCCCAAAAGGAGCCGGCCGGTTTTTCTTTACTCACTTGCGCGCCTGGCTGGAATCGAACCAGCGACAACCTGCTTAGAAGGCAGGTGCTCTATCCGACTGAGCTACAGGCGCATTTCACACTAATTAAGAACGAGTGTGATTCGTACGTGGCAATTGTACCCAGTAAGGTTTGGCACTATGGCTGAGTTCATTTACACGATGAAGAAGGCGCGTAAAGCGCATGGTGAGAAGGTAATTCTCGACG
>WLNN01000009.1 GCA_009699765.1 Actinomycetota bacterium | reverse complement strand
TGTGGTCTCTTCATACCAAGCGGCATCAGGCGCTGGTCAGCCAGGAATCGATGCGTTGCACGATCAGATTTCTAAAGTTGCTGGAAAGAATCTTGGTTCAATAGCAAAGGATCTTCGCGGTGTTGTCACTGATTTAGGTCCGTTTCCTGCTCCTCTTGCAATGAACGTGATTCCTTGGGCAGGATCATTAAAGGAAGACGGATACTCATCTGAAGAGCTTAAGGTTCGTAACGAATCACGGAAGATTCTAGGAATGCCAAAACTGAAAGTTGCTGTCACCTGTGTTCGCGTTCCGGTAATTACAACGCATTCACTTACAGTCCATGCCACTTTCTCAAAGGTTATAACTCGTAAAGCAGCACAAAATGCGCTGAAGAAGGCTGAGGGCGTTCTGCTATATGACAATCCAGAGAAGAAGGAATTCCCAACACCTGCTGATGTTGTAGGTACGGATCCAACATGGGTTGGACGCGTCCGTCAGTCTTTGGATAATCCAAAGGCAATTGATTTATTTGTATGCGGCGATAACTTACGTAAGGGAGCTGCACTCAACACGGCGCAAATCGCAGAACTCTTGGCGGCCGAATTCACCAAGTAACGAAGGGGTAGACTCCGCGTTATGACAATCGTTGTAGCTGGTGGCACTGGCCTTGCCGGCTCAGCGATAGTCCGGGCATATCAAGCAGCTGGCTTGGAAGTAATTCCAGTCAGCCGCAAAATTGTTGATCTCTTAGATCGAAATGCGACCTTTAAATTTATTAAAGATGTAAAGCCATCTGTTGTTGTTGATGCAGCAGCAAAGGTCGGCGGAATCGGCGCTAATAATTCATTTCCCGTTGAATTCTTGGCAGATAATCTGCGTATCCAAAATAACCTTATGGAGGCAGCACATGCCGCCGATGTCGAGAAATTTATCTTTCTAGGTTCTAGTTGTATCTATCCTCGCGATTGCGCACAGCCAATCAAAGAGGAGTATCTGCTCACTGGTCCCTTAGAAGAGACTAACTCGGCATACGCGGTTGCAAAGATTGCTGGCATCGAACTAATTAAATCTTTCCGCAAAGAATACGGTTGCAGTTGGATCTCATTAATGCCAACAAATCTCTACGGACCGCACGATAATTTTGAGCTTCAGGGCTCACATGTGTTGCCTGCATTTATTCGACGCTTTGTTGAAGCGGCCGAAAAGGGCGCAGCTGTAGAAACTCTCTGGGGATCAGGGTCTCCAATGCGCGAGTTTCTGCATGTTGATGATTTGGCGCAGGCAGTTCTTCATCTCGGTAAGAACTACAACTCATCCGAGCATCTAAATATTGGTACCGGTGAAGACCTGACAATCAAGGATTTAGCTGAACTTGTTGCAGAACTAGCAGGATTTAAGGGCGAACTCGCGTGGGATTCATCAAAGCCCGATGGAACACCTCGTAAAGTACTCGATGTATCAAAGGCGAAAGCACTTGGATGGGCAGCAAAGATTTCATTGCGGGATGGAATTGCATCCACTATCAATTGGTATAAAGATGCAACAGCAAAGGGAGAAGCACGACGATGAGCAAAAAAGTTGCATTCATTACCGGCGTCACCGGACAAGATGGTTCTTACCTCGCAGAGTTTTTGCTCGCTAAAGGTTACGAAGTTCACGGCCTTATTCGACGTTCTTCAACATTTAACACATCACGTATCGACCATATTTATCAGGATCCTCATGATAAAAACCCAAAGTTGTTCTTGCACTACGGAGATTTGATTGATGGCGTTGGACTAACAAATCTCATTCGCGAAATTAAGCCAACAGAAGTTTATAACCTAGGCGCACAGTCACATGTGCAAGTTTCATTTACTATGCCGCAATACACCGGCCAGGTCGATGCTGTAGGTGCAGTTGGATTACTCGAAGCAATTCGTAGCGCAGATGTCGATACTCGCTTCTACCAAGCTTCGACTTCAGAACTCTTTGGTTCTACTCCACCTCCACAAAATGAAGAATCAGTATTTCGCCCACAGTCCCCATACGCTGCTGCAAAGCTAATGGCTTACTGGTGCACTGTTAATTACCGTGATGGTTATGGAATGCATGCAACAAATGGAATCCTCTTTAATCATGAATCCCCTCGTCGCGGTGAAACATTCGTTACTCGTAAGATCACTCGTGCAGTTGCTGCAATCAAAGCAGGCCATCAGGATAAGTTGTTCCTCGGCAATCTCGATGCAGTGCGCGACTGGGGTTATGCAAAAGAGTACGTAGAATCAATGTGGCTAATGCTTCAGCAAGATAAACCATCAGATTACGTAGTAGCCACAGGAGTTGGAGCGACAGTCCGTGACTTCGTGGAAGCCTCATTTGCTCGCGCAGGGATGAACTGGCAAGACCATGTTGAGACAGATAAGAAGTACATACGTCCAACTGAAGTCGATGCGCTTATCGGCGATCCATCAAAGACCGAGAAAGCACTTGGCTGGAAAGCGAAGACTCACTGGAAAGAGCTTGCAGAGCTTATGGTTGATGCTGATATCGAAGCACTCACCAAAAAAAGCTAACCAAATTTAAAAAAGAGAAGTTAGAGTGACCAGCGAAACTTCTGGTGGGCTTGCAACTCTTATTCGTGCAAATGGACTGGTTCCCATACCTGCAGATACGTGAAGGTAAGGCTTATTACTTTCTTGAGTTAGCCCGCGCGCACGCCAATTAGGTAAATCGCAATTTGTTGTTAGCGCACGTGAGCCACCAGGCCATGGCAATCGAACTTGGCCGCCGTGAGTGTGCCCGGCAAAAATCACATCAAGATTATCTCTGCTCATCGCATCGAGAATTCGTAAATACGGTGCATGCGTAACGCCGATAGCAAGATCGCATTTGCCAGCATCTCCTGCAACAAGTGCGTAATCATCGAATTCAAGATGAGCATCATCGGTGCCGCGTGCTTCAATCAAGGTGTCATTAATCTTTACTGATGAACGAGACTTGTTGAGATTGATCCAACCGCGATTCCGCAATCCCATATCT
This sequence comes from Actinomycetota bacterium, assembly GCA_009699765.1. GTDB lineage: Bacteria > Actinomycetota > Actinomycetes > Nanopelagicales > Nanopelagicaceae > Planktophila. Next base: position 16,795 of record WLNN01000009.1, on the reverse strand, counting down.
AGTTCTGGCCAAGGAAGATCTTCTCCGTGGGTTCGTTTTCCATGATCTGGCAATAAATATTTCAGTGGATTCTTTGGTTTAGGTGCGTAGTAATCATTTGATCCAAATACGAAGAGGCCAGGTATATCAAGTAAGCCATCAAGGGCATCAAGTACAACTGGCACAGCTTTCATATCGGCTAGAAAATCACCGGTGCTAATAATCAAATCAGGGGAGTACTTCACCCAGGATTTAATATCGGCAATTTCCGTCTTTCTCTTCGGCGTCAGATGCAGGTCAGAGAAGTGCAGGATGCGGATAGGCGAATGACCCTCGGGCAATACGGGGATTTCAGCTTCGCGGAGCACATAACTCATGGAATAGAAGATACAGGGACGTGAGAAGATACTCCTGAATAATTCAAAGAATTTGGAGCATCAAACACGTGGGACTTAAAGAGACACTTCACGAAGACCTTACTGCAGCGATTCGCAGCAGTGACAAGCTCGTATCCGGAACTATTCGCATGGTTCTGACTGCAATCACCAATGAAGAGGTTGCAGGAAAAGAAGCGCGCAAACTCAGCGATGACGAGATCATTACTGTTCTCTCTCGCGAAGGTAAGAAGCGCCGCGAAGCTGCCGAAGAATTTGCAAAAGCTGGACGCGAAGATAAAGCTGCTGAAGAAAAAGCAGAGGGCGAAGTAATCGCCAAGTATTTACCTGCACAACTAACCGAAGATGAAATCAAGAAAATTATTGCTGATGCAGTTGCATCAACAGGCGCAGCCGGACCTGCCGATATGGGCAAGGTAATGGGCGCGATCAAGCTACTCATTGCAGGAAAAGCAGATGGCGGACTCGTTTCATCACTCGTAAAGTCAACGCTCGCTGGAGGAAACTAATGAAGTTTGAATACGCAACAGTTCCATTGTTATCACATGCAACAAAGCAAATCCTTGATACTTGGGGTTCAGATGGATGGGAACTCGTACAGGTTGTTCCAGCACCAGGCGGAGAACAGCTTGTTGCTTACATGAAGCGTGAGGTTAAGTAAATGTCAGTGGATGTTCGTGCAAAGTTAGCCGAGAAGAGCATCGTTCTTCCTGTTGCTACTAAGCCACTTGCTGCATATGTTCCAGCAGTTCGAACCGGCAACATAGTTTTCACTGCGGGACAGCTTCCGATGGTTGATGGCGCTATCGCCAAGACCGGCAAAGTTGGTGCAGATGTAACTGTTGAAGAGGCTTACGAGCTTGCAAAGATCTGTGCGATTAATGCCCTTGCAGCTGTAGAACTTGTTGCACCAGTGGATTCAGTCGTCAAAGTTGTTCGCATTGTTTGCTACGTAAATGGCGCACCAGGATTTGTGAGTCATCCAGCGGTTGCTAACGGTGCATCAGAGTTATTTATGCATATCTGGGGAGATGCAGGTGTTGCTGCACGTAGTGCGATTGGTGTTGCCGAACTTCCGCTTAACTCACCTGTTGAAGTTGAGCTAACTGTAGAAGTGGCTTAACTACTTACCGCGCTTTTCAAGACGTTCGAGATCGGTAATCAATACTGCGCGACCATCAAGCTTGAGCCATCCGCGACCTGCAAAGTCGGCGAGTGCTTTGTTAACTGTCTCGCGTGATGCGCCAACAAGTTGAGCAAGCTCTTCTTGCGTGAGGTCGTGATGAACAAAGAGACCTTCATCGGTCTGCTTACCAAATCGTGATCCCAAATCAATAAGCGCTTTTGCGACGCGACCTGGAACATCAGAGAAGACGAGATCCCCTACAGCTTCATTGGTGCGGCGAAGGCGCTGAGCTAAACGAGCTAGAAGTTCAAGTGCAACATTTGGATTCTCGCGAAGCCAAGGAATTAACTTTTCGTGGCTAAGTGAAAGAAGTTTTGCATCAGTTACGGCAGTTGCAGTTGATGTGCGTGGTCCTGGATCAAAGAGCGAAAGTTCGCCGAACATTTCGCCAGGTCCAAGGATTGATAAAAGATTTTCGCGGCCATCACCACTAGAGGTACCGAGCTTGAGCTTGCCATCAACGATGACATAGACGTGCTCGCCTTCGTCACCCTCTTTAAAAAGGATTCCGCCCTTGGAAATTTTGACTGAGTCCATTGAGGCGCGAAGAGAGGCAGCAGCTGCATCATCTAGCGCAGTAAAGAGCGGGGCACGACGTATAACTTCTTCATCTTGTGGCACACGAGTACTTTACTCCTGTGACCGCAGATACGGAAAATCGAAAGCAGGCAAGGTCGATTTACCGCATTCTGACCAAAACCTACCCTGAGATCCGTTGCGAGCTCGACTTCAAAAACCCTCTTGAACTCATTGTGGCAGTCGTTCTCTCAGCCCAATGTACGGATAAGCGGGTTAATCAAATAACCCCAGCGCTCTTTAAGAAATATAAGCGTGCTAAAGATTATGCAAAAGCGCCGTTGCCAGAGATTGAAGAATTTATTTACTCTGCCGGTTTTTATCATGCAAAAGCTCGTCACCTTAAGGGGCTTGGAAGTAAGTTAGTTGAAGAATTTGGCGGGGAAGTTCCTAGCACTATCGAAGAGCTAGTTTCACTTCCAGGTGTTGGCAGAAAAACTGCCAATGTTGTTCTCGGTCACGCCTTCGATATTCCTGGTATTACTGTTGATACGCATTTTGGTCGACTCTCACGACGCTTTGAATGGACATCGTCCATGGATCCCGTAAAAGTTGAACATGAAGTGGGAGAGTTAATTCCACAGAAAGAATGGACCAACTTGTCACAGAGAATGATTTGGCATGGACGTCGCATCTGCCATTCTCGCAAACCTGCTTGTGGCGCATGTCCAGTTGCAAAAATTTGTCCATCAGTTGGAATTGGCGAGATGGATCCTGCCAAGGCCGCACTATTGGTCAAGACAGGTAAGGACTTTCGATGAAAAAGATAGTTGCGTTGTTATCACTTCTATTTATTGTCGGCTGCGGTAATTCAACACCTGCACTTAAAGGCGAGATTGTTTCTTGTAGCACAATCAATACAATCGCTGACCCCGCTAAGACTATTGATGCAGAATGTCTTGATGGCGGAAGCGGAGTCAATGTTGCTGCAATTAAAGGGCCTGCAATTATCAATGTCTGGGGCTCTTGGTGCGCTCCATGTAAGGACGAGCTCCCGTACTTTGTAGAATTCAATAGAAATCAAGGCGGGAAAGTGCTCTTGGTTGGAATAGATGTTGAAGAAAAGAATGCTCAGGACGGACGCGCATTTGCGATAGAACAAGGAATGAATTGGCCAAATCTCTACGACCGCAAAGGTGTAACTCGTAAATATTTTGGGATGGGCGTGCCTGTTACTTGGTTTATAGATTCAGATGGCAAAGTTGTACATAAGAAAATTGGCTCAATCAAATCAACAGATGAGCTTCGCTCTCTCTCGAAGAAATACCTAGGAGTTTCATGATCTTCGATTTAATCTTCTCAATTGTCACTTTGGGAGCTATTTACACTGGCTACAAAAATGGCTTGGTGACTACATTGTTGCGAACTGCATTCTTTATTGCCGGTGGAATAGCAGGTATGTACTTTGTTGTTCAGTACAACAAGAGCGGCTGGTTGATTGTGGCGATAATCGGCGGTGCTTATGCGGCCGCATGGGTTGGAAGCAAAATAGCTGCGACTTTACGACTAACAATAATTCGCGGACCTTTGAAGTTTCTAGACAATGTTGCTGGCGCCATCTTTGAAGTCGCAAAATATGTGCTTCTCTTTTATGTGGTCGGCACAATCTTGCTGTGGGCTCCATGGTCGCCGGGCCAGAACACTGTCTCAGAGAGCAAGGTGTACCTCTCTATAAACTCTCATGCACCAGCAGTTCTGGCCACCGTGCGTAAAGAGATAGAGAAGCAGCTCGCCTAATCTTCGCTAGAAGAACTATTAAGCCCTTCTGAAATTAGCTTCATAACGTTGGGATCTGCAAGGGTTGTGGCATCGCCAACTGCTCGATTTTCAGCGACATCTTTGAGTAAACGACGCATGATTTTTCCACTTCGAGTCTTGGGAAGCTCATTCACAACCATTATTTGACGGGGCTTAGCGATTGCTCCAATTTCTTTAGCAACGTGATCACGCAATTGTTTAACAAGTGCATCACCTTCAAGATGCTCAATACCCCCACGCAAAATCACAAAGGCAACAATTCCCTGACCTGTCATCTCATCAGCCGCGCCAACAACTGCAGCTTCAGCAACAGTTTCATGTGAGACGAGCGCCGATTCGACTTCTGTCGTTGAAATTCGGTGACCAGAAACATTCATAACATCATCGACACGTCCGAGTAACCAGATTGCGCCATCTTCATCAAGTTTGGCGCCATCACCAGCAAAATAAATATTTTCCCAACGAGACCAGTAAGTTTCCTTGTAGCGCTCTGGCTCGCCCCAAATTCCGCGCAACATTGATGGCCATGGCTTATCAAGAATCAAATAACCACCGTGTCCATCGCCAACTGGAACTCCATTGTCATCGACAACTTTTGTGCTGATACCTGGAATCGCACGCATCGCAGATCCTGGTTTAGTTGCAGTAACACCTGGCAGTGGAGAAATCATAATTGCGCCAGTTTCTGTTTGCCACCATGTATCAACAATGGGGCAACGTCCGCCACCAATAACTTGGCGATACCAAATCCATGCTTCTGGGTTAATTGGTTCGCCAACAGAGCCAAGTAGTCGCAGCGTTGAGAGATTAAATCTATTTGGAAATTCATCTCCCCATTTCATCCAAGTGCGAATCAATGTAGGTGCGGTGTAAAGAATTGTGACTCCATATTTTTCAACGATTTCAAAGACGCGGCCCTTATGTGGGGTATCTGGCGTTCCTTCATAAATCACTTGTGTAGCACCGTTAATTAGCGGTCCATAGACCATATACGAGTGACCGGTAATCCAACCAACATCTGCAGTGCACCAATAAACATCGCTGCGCGGTTTGATATCAAAGACGACTTTATGGGTGTAGGCAACCTGCGTTAAATAGCCGCCTGTTGTGTGAAAAATGCCCTTTGGCTTTGCTGTGGTGCCAGATGTGTAGAGAATAAAAAGTGGATGCTCGCTATCAAAAAATTCTGGAGCATGTGTAGATGGTTGATGAGCAACAAGATCATGCCACCACACATCGCGACCTTCAACCCATGCAGTTTCTTGTCCAGTTCTTTTCACAACTAAAACTTGCTTAACATTTGTTGCACCTTTAAGTGCATCATCAACTGCTGGCTTCAGTGCAAAGGCAGCGCCTTTTCGAAAACCACCATCTGCAGTAATTACTAATTTTGCATCTGCATCTTGAATGCGTGAGAGAAGTGCTTCGGCAGAAAATCCACCGAAAACAACCGAGTGAATTGCTCCGATGCGAGCACAAGCCAACATTGAGACAACGGCTTCAGGAATAAGTGGCATGTAAATCGCAACACGATCACCAGATGTGATTCCCATTTGCGTAAGTGCATTAGCGGCCTTACAAACTTCAGTAAGAAGTTGTGCATAGGAAATAGTTCGTGTATCGCCCGGCTCGCCTTCAAAATGAAATGCGGTACGACCACCGTGACCTTCTGCGATATGACGGTCGAGAGCGTTGACTGAGGCATTAATTTTTCCACCAACAAACCATTTAGCAAATGGTGGATTCCACTCGAGGGCGGTATCCCACTTACGTTCCCAGATCAAAGCTTCCGCTTGGTTTTCCCAGAACTTAACTCCATCACGATCGGCTTCGGCGTAGAGATCTGGCTTGGCATTAGCTTCCGCGGCAAATTCGGCGCTTGGGGCAAATGTTCGGTTTTCGGAAGATAGGTTGTCCAGGGTTTCTGCGCTCATAGCCGTTGAGATTACAAGGTAGGCGCCTGAGTTCATAGGGATTTGATATCCCCAATTCAGAAAGTAGTGGCACCTCTGCCACTGCTAATCCACCAATATCCGCCCCATGACACTAATAACCTTCCTCAGCTATCTCCTCAAGTTCTTCAGCAATCAGGCTCTTCTTACCGCCCTGATCGCCTTTATTCAGAAGCTAATCCACTAAATCCGCACTACTTACGGCCTTTTTCAGCCCCTGCCCAGGGTGGCGATTTTCGCTTACCTAGGGGTAGGTGGTTGGATTAGCCGTAAGCCACAGCAGAGCCAATGGAGCCTTTCGCGTCGGGTTTACACCCTTCGAACTACCCATTGGAGTCATCATGCCAATTGCAACCCCTGAAGTTTATGCAGCAATGTTGGACCGCGCTAAGGCCGGCAAATTCGCATACCCAGCGATCAACGTTTCTTCATCACAGACAATCATCGGCGCTATCCGCGGATTCGCAGAAGCAGGTTCCGATGGAATCATTCAATTTTCTTGGGGTGGAGCAGAGTACGCATCTGGTTCAACTGTAAAAGATCAGGTTGCTGGTGCAGTTGCGCTCGCAGAGTTTGCACACGTTGTTGCAAAGAATTACAACGTCAATATTGGAATTCATACAGACCATTGCCCTAAAGAAAAGCTCGACACATTTATGCGTCCGCTTCTTGATCTTGGTGCCCAGCGCATTAAAGATGGCAAAGCGCCATTATTTAACTCTCACATGTGGGATGGCTCAGCTGTCGACATGAAAGAGAACATGATTATTGCTAAGGAACTTCTTGCAAAGTCAGTAGCTGCAAACACAATTCTCGAAATCGAAATCGGCGTTGTCGGTGGAGAAGAAGATGGTGTTGAAGCCAAGCACGATGCAAAGCTCTACTCAACACCAGAAGACGCGTTGATGACTCTCGAAGCACTTGGCGATGGATCTAACGGTCGCTACATGGTTGCAGCAACCTTCGGAAATGTTCACGGTGTCTACAAGCCAGGCAACGTAGTTCTTAGCCCAGGAATTCTTAACGATCTCCAAAATGCTGTTGCAGCAAAGCTTGGCCAAGCTGCAGGAAGCAAGCCAATGGACCTCGTATTCCACGGTGGTTCTGGCTCACTGCTTTCAGAGATCCGCGACTCACTTGATTATGGTGTTATCAAGATGAATATTGATACCGATACTCAGTACGCATTTACACGTCCAGTTGTTGATCACATGATGAAGAACTACGACGGCGTCCTCAAGATCGATAGCGAAATCGGAAATAAGAAGGCGTACGACCCACGTGCGTGGGGCAAGGCTGCCGAAGCAGGTATTGCAGCACGCGTTGGCGTTGCTTGCGAAGACCTTCGTTCTGCAGGTACTTCACTTCTTAAGTAAAATTCACACCTACGATTCGGAAAGGCTTTATCCATGCCTGCATTAGTTCTACTGGGAGCACAGTGGGGTGATGAGGGCAAGGGTAAAGCTACCGATTTGCTCGGAGATCGCGTCGATTATGTAGTTCGCTATCAAGGCGGAAACAATGCCGGACACACAGTTGTCATCGGTGATCAAAAGTACGCGCTCCACTTACTGCCTTCAGGAATTCTTTCACCAAATGTAATCCCCGTTATTGCAAATGGTGTTGTGATTGACCCTGCTGTTCTCTTGCAAGAAATTAAAGGTCTCACTGAACGTGGCATTGACTGCAGCAAGTTAGTAATTTCAACTAATGCACATTTGATTACTCCTTATCACCGCACTATCGATAAAGTTTCAGAGCGCTTCTTAGGTAAATCAAAGATTGGCACAACCGGCCGCGGAATCGGACCTGCATACGCTGACAAAATCAACCGTATTGGTATTCGCGTACAAGATTTATTTGATCCATCAATCCTGCGCCAGAAGCTTGAAGGCGCACTGCGCGATAAGAACCAAATTCTTATCAAAGTCTTTAACCGTAAAGATATTTCAGTTGATGAAGTTCTTGCTGAATATCTTGAGTATGCAGAAATTCTGCGTCCATATGTTGCAGATACTGTCTTATTGCTTGATCAAGCGCTCAAGGCTGGTAAGCGAGTTCTCCTCGAAGGCTCACAAGGCACTCTGCTCGATGTTGATCATGGAACATATCCATTCGTGACATCATCAAATCCAACTGCCGGTGGCGCTTGCACAGGATCCGGAATCGGTCCAACAAATATTGATACTGTAATTGGAATCGTAAAGGCTTACACAACTCGTGTCGGTTCTGGTCCATTCCCAACAGAGCTCTTTGACGAGGATGGCGAGAAATTGCGCACCATCGGCGGTGAAATCGGAGTAACAACCGGTCGCGCACGTCGCTGTGGTTGGTATGACGCACCGATTGCTCGCTACGCAGTTCGCGTAAATGGTCTTACAGATTTCTTCCTTACAAAGCTCGACGTCCTCACCGGCTGGGAGCAAATTCCAGTGTGCGTGGCTTACGAAATTGATGGAAAGCGCGTTGAAGAATTACCTTCATCACAGACCGATTTCCACCACGCAAAGCCAATTTATGAGTACTTACCAGGTTGGAAAGAAGATATTTCTGACGCGCGTAAAATTTCTGATCTTCCAAAGAATGCACAGGATTACATAACCTTCCTGGAGAAAATCTCTGGTGCTCCTATGAGTGCAATCGGCGTCGGCCCCGGGCGCGACCAAACAATCGTCGTAAAGGATTTCATCTAAGCCATGAAAATCCTCCTAGTCGGAAGCGGCGGTCGCGAACACGCACTCGCACTAGGACTCAGCGCAGATAAAGCATGTACCGAACTCCATGCAGCACCTGGTAATCCAGGTATCGCAACGATTGCAACTCTTCATCCAATAGCCGTCACCGATAACGACGCACTCGCTGCCCTTGCGCAATCACTTGCAGTTGATTTAGTTGTGATTGGACCCGAAGTTCCTTTAGTTAATGGCGCAGCTGATGTCATTCGCGCACTTGGAATTCCCGTATTCGGGCCTTCAAAGGCAGCTGCACAACTAGAAGGTTCGAAAGATTTTGCTAAAGGCGTTATGCGCGATGCTGGCGTTCCTACAGCGCAGAGTTTTACCTGCACAACAGAGTCAGAAATTATTAACGCACTTGACACTTTTGGCGCACCGTATGTCGTCAAAGATGATGGATTAGCAGCTGGCAAAGGTGTAGTTGTTACCAATGATCGTGATGTGGCAATTAAGCATGCGCTGAGTTGCTCAGTCGTTGTCATTGAAGAATATTTAGATGGACCAGAGATTTCATTATTTGGCATCTCTGACGGTCGCAATATTTTGGCGATGGAGCCAGCCCAAGATTTCAAGCGCGCATACGATAATGATGAGGGGCCAAACACTGGTGGAATGGGTGCGTACTCACCACTTCCTTGGGCACCTGCTGACATAGTCGAAACTACTTACGAAACAATCTTGGCGCCGATGATTGCTGAGATGGCAGCGCGTGGAACGCCTTTCGTAGGCTTGTTATATGCGGGCTTAGCACTGACAAAGAATGGTGTTCGCGTTATTGAATTTAATGCGCGTTTTGGCGACCCAGAGACTCAAGTACTTATCCCACGCCTTGCAACACCGCTTGCAACTCTGTTATTCAATGCAGCGACAGATAATTTAGATGACACCGTTCTAAATTGGCGCGACGAAAGTGCTGTGACAGTTGTAGTTGCCTCCGAGGGCTATCCAGAATCACCGAAGATGGGCGCAGAGATTTCATTGCCAAGTACAAGTGAGGCAAGCATCTATCACGCAGGTACATCGACCTCAGATGGCCGATTGTTATCTAGTGGAGGTCGTGTTCTTACAGTTACTGGTCTTGGTGCGAATCTCACCATCGCGCGAAACATTGCTTATGCGGCTCTCTCTAAGATATTTCTTGATAAATCTTTCTTTCGTTCAGATATCGCACTAGCAGCAAGTAAGGGGAAATAATCCATGAGCGTACTAGCTAGCCGTTATGCATCCACTGAGATGCGCAATGTCTTCGCTGCAGAGCAGAAGATCATCGCAGAGCGTAAGTTATGGATTGCAGTTGCCCGCGCACAATCTCAAATTGGTCACGCAATCGATGCTTCCGTAATTGCAGATTATGAGAAAGTCATCGATAAAGTTGATCTTGACTCAATCGATGCACGTGAGAAAATTACACGTCACGATGTCAAGGCGCGTATTGAAGAATTCAATGCACTTGCTGGTCATGAAGCAATCCATGCGGGAATGACGAGCCGTGACTTAACTGAAAATATTGAAGCGCTACAGATTCAAAATGGACTTGCAATTGTTCATGGCAAAGTTGTTGCACTTCTTGCGCAGTTGGCTGCAAAAGCTTCTCTCTATGCTGACCAACCAATAGCTGGCCGTTCACACAATGTTCCAGCGCAGATCACCACTCTTGGAAAGCGTTTTGCATCAGCAGCTGAAGAACTGCTCTACGCATTCGAGCGCCTTGAGAGCCTGCAAAGTCGTTACCCCATGCGTGGAATTAAGGGTCCAGTCGGTACAGCCCAGGATTCGATTGATCTTCTCGGAAGTACCGATGCCCACCAAAAGTTGGAAAGTGCAATCGCATCAGAGCTCGGATTCAATCGAGTATTGAATTCAACCGGTCAGGTTTATCCACGTTCCTTGGATTACGAAGTCTTAACAACTCTGGTACAGCTTGCATCAGCGCCGTCATCGCTTGCGACATCCATTCGTTTGATGGCTGGTGCTGAACTAGTAACTGAAGGTTTTAAGGCAGGGCAAGTTGGATCTTCTGCAATGCCACACAAAATGAATACTCGTTCATGCGAACGCGTTAATGGTTTGACAGTCATCCTGCGTGGATATGCATCGATGGTCTCTGAGCTTGCTGGCAACCAATGGAATGAAGGTGACGTCTCTTGCAGCGTTGTTCGTCGCGTTGCAATCGCAGATGCTTTCTATGCCATGGATGGGTTACTAGAAACAATTCTTACCGTGATCAACGAATTCGGTGCATTTCCTGCAGTCATTGATGCCGAGCTAGAGCGTTACTTGCCATTTCTTGCAACTACTAAAATCTTGATGGCATCTGTTAAAGCTGGTGTTGGTCGAGAAGTTGCGCACGAAGCGATTAAAGAGCATGCAGTCGCAGCAGCTCTCGGAATGCGTGAAGGAAAGAGCAATAATCTTCTTGATGCGTTAGCAAGCGATGATCGGATTCCGTTTAAGCGTTCAGAGCTTGATGCGCTAATTGGTAACCCAATTGAATTTACTGGTGATGCCCGCGAACAAGTTGGTCGTGTTGTTGCGATTATCGAGGCAATTACAAAGAACAATCCAGCAGCTGCGGCGTATAAGCCAGGTTCTATTCGATGAGTGGATTTGGGGCAGCGGGCGCACCTGTTGCGCCAGTTATCGACGGATGGAAGCATTTGCGTACCGGCAAGGTACGCGATCTCTACAGCAATGCCGATGGCGAGATTCTTCTCGTTGCTTCAGATCGAATCTCAGCCTTTGATTGGGTACTTCCCTCAGAAATCCCTAATAAGGGCGCTATTTTGACTCAACTCTCGCTATTTTGGTTCGAACTACTAGGTGACATCGTTCCAAACCACATCATTACTGAAGATGTTCCAAACTCCGTGATGGATCGTGCGGTAATTGTTGAGCCGCTAGAGATGTTTGAAATTGAGTGCGTTGCTCGTGGATATCTCACAGGTAGTGGACTCGCTGAATACAAAGAAAATCTCGCAGTCTGTGGCAACGCACTTCCTGATGGACTTGTCGATGGTTCGAAATTACCAGAATCAATCTTTACTCCAGCGACAAAGGCTGAAGTTGGCGATCACGATATAAATATTGATTTTAAATCGGCAGCGATGATTGTTGGTGACGAAGTCGCAGAGGAACTTCGCGACATAACCTTAAGTCTGTACAACACTGCAGCTGACTTTGCTTTAAGCCGTGGGATAATTCTCGCTGATACAAAGTTTGAATTCGGCAGAAGCGCTGATGGAATTATCACTTTGGGCGACGAGGCCCTTACCCCTGACTCATCTCGATTCTGGGAGCTCGATGAATGGACTCCGGGTCGGTCACAATCGTCATTCGATAAGCAATTTGTCCGTGATTGGCTGATATCAAGTGGTTGGGATAAGAAGTCACCTCCACCTGAGTTACCAAATGAGATTATCGAAAAGACAGCAATGAGATATGAAGAAGCATTTGAACGGATAACCGGTACAAAGTTCTAGTTTTACAAAACAAAGGAGCAGACAATGGCAATAATCGTGGTGGATGTAATGCTTAAGCCAGAGATTTTGGATCCACAAGGTAAGGCAGTTGCCTCTGCGCTACCTCGACTTGGTTTCTCCTTTGCAACTGATGTCCGTCAAGGAAAGCGCTTTGAAATCACCGTAGATGGAGAGCCAACTGCTGCGCAATTGGCGGAAGTTGAAGTTGCTGCTGAGAAGTTACTCTCCAACCCAGTCATTGAAAACTTCACCGTTCGAGTGGAGAAGTAGTAGATATGAAGATTGGTGTTGTTACATTTCCCGGGACGCTCGATGATCGAGATGCTGCCCGCGCAGTCCGCCATGCAGGTGGGCAAGCAATCTCGCTCTGGCACGATGATGCTGACCTTAAAGGCGTAGATGCGGTCATCCTCCCAGGCGGATTTTCATATGGTGATTACCTTCGCTGCGGAGCTATTTCACGTTTCTCTCCAGTTATGGAGCCGCTGATTGCTGCTGCGAAAGGCGGAATGCCTTTACTTGGCATCTGTAATGGCTTTCAGGTCTTAGCTGAAGCGCATTTGATTCCTGGCGCACTGACGCGCAATCAACATCTTCACTTCCTCTGCACAGATCAGAAGATCCGTATCGAAAACAACAACACAGCTTGGACAAGTTCATTTAGCAAAGATCAAGAAATCGTAATTCCATTAAAGAATGGTGAAGGTTCTTATCAGTGCGATGATGAGACTCTCAAGATGCTTGAGGGAGAAGGTCGCATTGTCGCTCGCTATATAGGCGAAAATCCAAATGGATCTCGCAATCTGATTGCGGGTATCTCAAATGAACGCGGAAACATTGTTGGTTTGATGCCACACCCAGAGCATGCGATTGATTCATTGACAGGTCCGGGCGAAGATGGTCTTGGTTTCTTTACATCAGTGCTTCAGTCAATGATTTCTGGAGGGGCAAAGTAATGTCACTCGATACCGTTGCTAAGGCTCAAGCAAATCCAGATGCAGTACAACCCTTTGCAGAACTTGGCTTAAAGCCAGATGAGTACGCAAGCATTAAAGAAATTCTCGGTCGCCGTCCAACTTCATCAGAGCTCGCTATGTACTCTGTTATGTGGTCCGAACACTGCTCTTACAAATCCTCAAAAGTTCACCTCAAGCAATTTGGTGAGAAAGCTGTCAAGAGCGACGCACTCCTTGTAGGTATTGGCGAAAATGCAGGAGTTGTCGATGTCGGACAGGGTTATGCCGTAACTTTTAAAATTGAATCACATAATCACCCTTCATATATTGAGCCATATCAAGGTGCGGCTACTGGCGTCGGAGGAATCGTTCGCGACATTCTGACAATGGGTGCTCGTCCAATTGCGATCATGGATCCGCTTCGATTCGGTCCAGCTGATGCACCAGATACTCGTCGCGTATTGCCAGGAGTTATTTCAGGTGTTGGCGGATATGGAAATTGTTTAGGTCTTCCAAATATTGGCGGCGAAGTTGTCTTTGATCAGACCTACCTCGGCAACCCATTGGTTAATGCGCTCTGCGTTGGCGTGATGAAGCACAGCGATATCAAGCTCGCTAAAGCTGCTGGAGCGGGCAATCTCGTTGTTCTATATGGCGCAAAGACTGGCGGCGACGGTATCGGTGGCGTTTCAGTTTTGGCATCTGAAACTTTTGAATCTAAGGGACCAGCAAAACGTCCCGCAGTTCAGGTTGGTGATCCATTTGTAGAGAAAGTTCTTATCGAATGCTCTCTTGAAATTTTCGCTGAAGATTTAGTCGTTGGTATTCAAGATCTAGGTGGCGCAGGACTTTCTTGTGCAACTTCTGAGCTTGCATCTGGCGGTTCTGGCGGCATGAAGGTGCAATTAGAGAAAGTCCCATTGCGCGATCCTTCATTATCACCTGAAGAGATCTTGATGTCTGAATCACAAGAGCGTATGTGCGCAATTGTTGAACCTTCAAAGATTGATCGCTTCTTAGAGATTTGCAAAAAGTGGGATGTTACTTCAACTGTTATTGGTGAAGTTACCGATGGAACAAAGTTAGAGATTACATTTAACGGCGAGCTGATAGTTGATGTGCCTCCTCGTACTGTTGCCCACGATGGTCCGGTCTATAACCGTCCTCTTGCCCAGCCGGCATACATTGATGAAGTTGCTAAAGAAGTAATCAACCCACCACTTCCAACAACGGCCTCAGAAATCAAAGACACGATTCTTAAAGTGGCTGCTACCCCAAACCTTGCAGATAAGTCTTGGGTTACAGATCAGTACGATCGCTACGTTCAGGGCAACACAATTCAGTCCCAACCCGATGATTCAGGAATGGTTCGTATCGATGAAAAAACTCATCTTGGAGTTGCGGTTGCAACGGATGCCAATGCCAATTGGTCTTACTTAAATCCATATGAAGGTGCAAAGTTGGCACTTGCTGAGGCAGCACGCAATATTGCTACAGCTGGCGCCAAGCCACTTGCCGTTACCAATTGTCTTAACTTTGGTTCGCCTGAAGATCCAGGAGTCATGTGGCAATTTGCTGAGACAGTGCGCGGGCTTGCAGATGGATGCCTAGAGATGGGTCTTCCAATTACTGGCGGAAATGTTTCTTTCTATAACCAGACAGGCACGGTGGCAATTCTTCCAACTCCAGTAATTGGTGTTCTTGGTGTTATTGATGATGTTCGCACGCGAACTCCAATGTCCTTTAAAGACGCTGGTTTAGAGCTTTATCTGCTCGGTGCAACCGATGACAATATGTCAGGTAGTGAATGGGCGTACATCCATGGTCTTCGCGGAGGCATCGCACCAATTGCAGATCTTGCACGAGAGATGCGCTTAATTGATTTATTAGTAGCTGGAAATAAGAGTGAGCTCTTTACTGCAGCACACGATCTAAGCCAAGGCGGATTAGCAATTTCACTTATTGAAATGGTTCTACGTCATAACGTTGGCGCAACTATCTCAATCGAAAACCCTGGAATCTCTCTCTTAAGTGAGACACCAGGACGAGTTGTCGTTGCAGTTAAATCTACAAAGGTTTCAGAACTTGAATCACTTGCTACCAAGCACTCGATTCCGTTGGCAAAGCTTGGAACAACCGGGGGAGTTGCCCTCGTTATTAATGACTCAGTAATTCCTCTTACTGAACTAAGCGCTGCGCATACCGAGACCTTTAAAAAGTTGTTTGGATAGGCAAAGATGCGCGACCCAAAAATTCTTAATGAAGTGAAAGCAACTCTTGGACTTCTAGTAGAGAAATACCCTGGCAAAGCTATTGAGGTTCGTATTCCTCCATATGCTGCTGTGCAATGTGGCGATGGCCCAAAGCACACCCGAGGTACTCCTCCCAACGTTATTGAGATGGATGCGCAAACTTGGTTACAACTAGTTGACGGTCAGCGCACTTGGGCTGATGCATTTAACGAAGGATTAATTGTTGCTTCAGGAGTCAGAGCTGACTTAAGTCACCTTCTACCTTTGAGGATTGCGTCATGAACCGTAGAGCTGATGGAAATCTAACTCATAATCTTCTTGATGAAGATAAAGGACCGCAAGATGCATGTGGAGTCTTTGGCGTTTATGCGCCAGGTGAAGAAGTATCAAAGCTAACTTTTTATGGTCTCTACGCCCTTCAGCATCGCGGACAAGAGTCAGCAGGAATTGCTACATCTGATGGCGAACGCATCGTTATCTTTAAAGATATGGGCCTTGTTTCGCAGGTCTTTACCGAGAGCGACCTCGCCTCCTTAAAGGGTGATGTAGCTATAGGACACTGTCGATATAGCACTACCGGCTCAAGCACTTGGGTCAATGCCCAGCCCACTTTGCGCCCAACAAAATACGGAACTATCGCTCTTGGTCACAATGGCAATTTAACAAATACCGGCGAGCTCTTTGACCTTGTACGTGAATTAGAGCCAGAGACTCCAAAACTTGGTCGAGGTGCAACAACGGATACAGAGATCATGACCGCTCTTATTGGTTTGCAAGATCATGAAACCATTGAAGAAAACATCGTCGCAGTATTGCCAATGTTGCAAGGTGCTTTCTCGCTAGTAATCATGGATGAAACTACTCTATATGCAGCTCGCGATCTCAACGGCGTTCGTCCTTTGGTCCTTGGAAAACTCGAAACCGGATGGGCTGTCGCATCTGAAACTGCAGCGCTGGATATTGTCGGTGCAACATTTGTTCGTGAAATCGAACCAGGTGAATTTATTGCAATTGATGAAGACGGTCTTCGTTCAAAGATGTGGGGAACACCAAATCCAAAGGGTTGCATATTCGAGTATGTCTATCTTGCACGACCTGATACAACGATTGCCGGACAAGGAATCCATGCAGTTCGTGGAGATATTGGGCGCCGCCTTGCAATTGAAGCACCGGTAGATGCCGATCTTGTTATTCCTGTTCCTGAATCAGGAACTCCAGCTGCAATTGGATATGCAACCCAATCAGGAATCCCATTTGGCCTTGGACTTGTTAAGAACTCATATGTAGGACGAACATTTATTCAACCATCACAGACAATTCGCCAACTCGGTATTCGTCTCAAGCTCAACCCACTTCGCGAGATTATTGAAGGCAAGCGAATCATCGTCGTTGACGATTCAATCGTTCGCGGAAATACTCAGCGAGCAATTGTAAAAATGTTGCGTGATGCTGGAGCACTTGAGATCCATGTTCGAATTTCTTCACCACCAGTTCAGTGGCCATGCTTCTATGGAATCGACTTTGCTA
>WLNN01000089.1 GCA_009699765.1 Actinomycetota bacterium | reverse complement strand
TTTTGATGGTGGGAATTTTGTAACTGAGACCGGTCTTTCGAATATTGCCTTTCTATTCGATAACAAATGGCAGACACCACCGATTTCTGCAGGGATATTGCCTGGCATTATGCGAGCAATTGCCATTGAGCGTTGCGGGGTGGAGGTACGAAATATTCACATCTCTGAGATTCCTGATGCCAAAGAGGTGACACTCTTGAGCAGCTTAAAGATCGCACAGCCAGTTTTGCAGATAGGCGAACATCGACTGCCCATCGGGTCCGCATCAGAAGCCTTTAATGCTCAAATGCGAGAAAAGGTTGAATACTTTTCGGTAGGCTAGTCCTATGTCCGATATCGCAATCAAGGTAGACGGCCTGGATCAGATAGTTGCTGCTGACCAGCGTCCAACCCAGATCTTTGCAGAGCGCAAGGAGATTGTTGTCTGCAAAATCAACGGTGTTCTTCGCGACCTTTGGACCGACATTGTTGATGGAGATGTCATTGAAGGAATCTCGATTTCATCGCCTGAGGGATTGGCTGTGCTTCGACATTCAACTGCTCACGTAATGGCGCAGGCAGTACAACAAGTATTTGCTCAAACTCGTTTAGGTATTGGTCCTCCAATCACGGATGGGTTTTATTATGACTTTGATCCACAAAGCCCATTCAATCCTGACGATCTTGAAAAAATTGAATCAGCGATGCGCAAGATTGTTAAAGATGGTCAGCGCTTCAAGCGTCGTGTCACTACCGAAGCAGAGGCGTTGGTTGAATTAGCTAACGAGCCTTACAAATGCGAGCTCATAGGACTTAAGGGTCCGGCGGGAGAAGAAGCAAGCGTTGAAGTTGGTGGAAGTGAACTTACGATTTATGACAATTTAGGTCGCGATGGACAGCCGGTCTGGTCTGATTTATGCCGAGGTCCTCATCTTCCTTCAACAAAGCACATTCCTGCATTTAAATTAATGAGAAGTGCTGGTGCTTATTGGCGCGGTTCTGAGAAGAATCCAATGCTGCAAAGAATTTATGGAACAGCATGGCCATCACAAGATGAATTGAACGCATATTTGGAGCTTCTTGCAGAGGCAGAAAAGCGCGATCATCGCCGCCTTGGTCAAGAGCTCGATTTGTTCTCATTTCCTGATGAAATTGGTTCTGGTCTTGCAGTTTTCCATCCTAAGGGTGGAATCATTCGCAGAGCGATGGAAGATTATTCACGCAAGCGTCACGAAGAAGAGGGTTATGAGTTTGTTTATTCGCCTCATTTAACAAAGGCAGCGCTATTCCAAAAGTCTGGACACCTTGATTGGTATTCCGAGGGTATGTACCCGCCAATGATTATGGATGAAGAACTCCATGAAGACGGAACAATCAAACGTCCCGGCCAGCAGTACTACATGAAGCCTATGAACTGCCCTTTCCACAATTTAATTTTTCAAGCAAGAGGTCGTTCTTACCGCGAGTTGCCGCTGCGACTCTTTGAATTTGGAACCGTTTATCGCTACGAAAAATCCGGCGTTCTTCATGGGATCACACGAGCTCGAGGATTCACGCAAGATGATGCGCACATTTACTGCACCAAGGAGCAGATGCCCGACGAGCTCGATTCACTTCTCACCTTCGTCCTTAATTTACTCCGTGATTATGGGTTAGAGGATTTCTATCTTGAGCTTTCAACTCGTAATCCCGAGAAGTCTGTTGGAGAAGATGCTGATTGGGAAGAAGCGACAGAAGCCCTTAGAAAGGCTGCATTGGCTCAGAATCTTGAGTTAGTTCTAGATGAAGGTGGCGCTGCTTTCTACGGTCCGAAGATCTCAGTGCAAGCAAAAGATGCCATCGGCCGTACTTGGCAGATGTCTACTATTCAAGTTGATTTCCAATTGCCGCAGCGATTCGAACTTGAATACGCAGCTTCAGATGGAACGCGTCAACGTCCAGTCATGATTCATAGAGCGCTCTTTGGATCTATCGAAAGATTTTTTGGTGTTCTTACCGAGCATTATTCCGGAGCCTTCCCTCCTTGGTTAGCGCCAGTTCAAGTTATGGCAATTCCAGTGGCTGATACCTTTGCGGATTACCTCACCGGTGTTGTAAAACAGATGAAGTTGGCTGGAATTCGTGCGGATATTGATGTCTCTGATGATCGCATGCAGAAGAAGGTTCGTAACGCGCAGATGCAGAAAA
The DNA here is from genome assembly GCA_009699765.1 of Actinomycetota bacterium. Lineage (GTDB taxonomy): Bacteria > Actinomycetota > Actinomycetes > Nanopelagicales > Nanopelagicaceae > Planktophila. The sequence goes on along the minus strand of WLNN01000089.1, from coordinate 3,588 downwards.
TCCCATTTATGTTGATTGCTGGCGAAGAAGATATGAATGCTGGCGCAGTCTCATTCCGTTATCGCAATGGCGATCAGAAGAACGGCGTACCAATAGCGGATGCAATAAAGGAAATCTCTAAAGCAGTTTCTGATCGAGTTCAGGTTTAACTACTCATGTCCGATCGCGTAATCGATGGGGGAGCAGGGATGCCTGACGGCTGGCAGAGATTATGGGCTCCACACCGTTTAGATTATTTGCGTGGTGAGAATCGCCCATTAGATGGCAATGATGTTGAATGCCCATTCTGTCGTATCCCATCTCTCTCAGATGAAGACGGCTTGATCGTTGCACGCGGAGAAAACGCTTACGTGGTTATGAATCTCTATCCATATAATCCAGGCCATCTTCTAGTTTGTACTTATCGACATGTTGCAGATCTGACTGATCTTTCAATACAAGAACGGCACGAAATCACAGATTTATCGGCGCATGCAATGGAAGTTGTTCGCAAAGTATCAAATGCAGAAGGTTTCAATCTTGGAATGAACCAAGGAGCGATCTCTGGTGCCGGAGTTGCCGCACACATCCATCAACACATTGTTCCGCGGTGGTCAGGTGATGTAAATTTTATGCCAATAATTGGAAAGACTAAAGTTCTCCCGCAGTTGCTCAATCAAACTCGCGCTGAATTAGCTGCTGCTTGGTAGTGAGGCCAAATAGTTTTCTACCAAATCTAAACCGAGACCATTAGCGAGATTTACGGGAAGCGCAGGAAAAAGAATTCCGGCTGCAAAGGCGCCATCTTCCATTTCAACCATATGATCTAAATACTCTTCACGGAAATCAGCAACCATCTCTTGAAGTTCTGAATCTGCTGTTCCAGGAGTCGGTGGGTTAGTTGAGTAATCTTTTGTTGAAAAATCTTTAAGAGAGATCGTACCGATTGGTGTTCCTGAATCTCCATGCAGGACAAGGTATGGAGTAACAAGTGAATCGAATACGCGGTTGCCAACCATTACAGCATCTTCAAAATCTAACTCCATCCCATCTAGGACGGTGACTAATACCAAGCGGGGGGTTTGAAATTCTTCAAAAGCTCGCCACATGGAAATCGTCGCTTCATCGATACCGGCGGATGGGTTGACTACAAAAATTGCCACATCGGATTCTGGTTCAACCTCTGTGGCCACAGAGCCATTGAAAAGCCCTGCAAACTTTTCGGGCATCGCGCTTACGTGACCATATATTTTGATGGATTTCACGGCGCTATGGGTAGTTGAACTCATGGAGATAACTCTACGATGAAGCCATGGTCAGTTCGGCATTTAAACCGGCGGTAAGTCGCCTTATCGAGCCTATAGCTCGAGGAGCAGCTCGCCTCGGGGTTACACCAAACGCCGTCACCTTGATAGGAACATTTGGAACGACCGTTGCGGCAATCTATTTTTATTTCCAAGGCGAACTGTTTATTGGCACTCTTGTAATTTGCTTCTTTGCGGCTAGCGATCTCTTTGACGGAGCAATAGCACGAGTCTCGGCAAAAGGTGCCAGCCAATGGGGCGGTTTTCTGGACTCGACCTGCGACAGAGTTACAGATGCTGCGATTCTAGGAAGTCTTGCAATTTATTGCGTTCGTACTGATAACAGACTGACTCCAGTAGTTCTTGGGGCAATTGTTACCGGCATGCTGGTTCCGTACATTCGAGCGAAAGCGGAATCATTCGGAATTCCTTGCACCGTCGGCATAGCTGAGCGAACAGAGAGAATAATTCTTGCCTTAACTGCAATCGGATTACATGGCCTAGGTGTCGCTTATGTCCTTGCCTTGGGCATGTGGTTGCTCTTTGTTCTCGGTCTAGTGACTGTAATACAGAGAATCCTCGTAGTGCGCGCTGGACTTTTTAATCATGGTTGATCAAATCTCATATATTGCCTACGTTATCGGCTGGAAATTGGTCGGCATACTTCCTGAAAAAAGTGCATATAAGTTTTTCAATTCCATTTCGAAATCAATGTATAAGAGAAATGGCAAAAGTGTTTGTCGCCTTCGGACCAATTTATCTATCGTGAAACCGAATCTTAATGAAGAGCAATTAGAAGTACTCGTAATATCTTCGCTAGAAAGTTATCTCAGATATTGGTGCGATACATTCAGAATTCATAAATGGTCACCTGATCGGATTAAGCAGACAGTGTCATGCACTGGTGAAAACCTGCTTCGTGATCCAATAACTGAAGGACGTGGTGTGATTATTGCGCTTCCGCATTCGGGAAATTGGGATCATGCAGGGGCATATTTCTGTCAGGAAGGCATTCCACTCGTAACTGTTGCTGAAATTCTGAATCCAGAGAAGCTCTTTCGCAGATTTCTACAATATCGAGAAGAGATGGGTTTTGAGGTTCTCGGATTGGACTCACGTGCATTCATCACTCTCATGAAGAGAGCGCGAGAAAAGCGTTTGATTGCTTTGGTTGCAGATCGCGACTTGTCAGATTCTGGGATAGAGGTGAATTTCTTCGGCAAAATCGCAAAGATGCCCGCCGGTCCAGCAGTGCTAGCTATTAAGGAGTCTGTTCCTTTAGTTGCAGCCCATGTTAGCTACACAGAGATTGGTATCCATATTAATTTCCAAGAGATTGTTCTTTCAACTCACGGCAACGAAAGCCAACGTGTAAATGAAACGGTTCAGTCTTTGGCAACCGCATTCGAAGCAGGAATTTCAAAAGCGCCACAGGATTGGCATATGCTCCAACGCATTTGGATCGGCGAAGGAATTTACTCATGACTTTCGAACGAAAACGTATAGGAATTGTCTGCCCATATGGCTGGGATACTCCAGGGGGAGTTCAAGCCCACATTGCTGATCTTGCCTCGTATTTAATCTCGCGAGGACATTACGTCTCAGTGTTAGCGCCGGTCAGCGAGGAGGTTGATCTACCTGACTATCTAGTGGACGCCGGAAAGCCAATTTCGATCCCATACAACGGTGCTGTGGCAAGAATCCTCTTTGGACCGATTGCCTTTTCACGAGTTCGTCAATGGATTAATCAAGGAGATTTCGATTTACTTCATTTGCATGAACCAGCAATTCCATCGATTTCGCTTCTTGCTTGCTTTGCTGCCGAAGGACCAATGGTCGGCACCTTTCATGCTTCAGCGAAACGACAGAAAGCAATATTTGCAATCGGTCCAATTCTTGAACCTGTGATTGAGAAATTGACAGCTCGTATCGCCGTTAGCGAAGCGGCGCGATCGACACTGACTGAACACCTAGAGACCGATGCGGTGGTAGTTCCGAATGGTATTTATGCGACGAAGCTAGCCAATGGTGTGAATATTCCTGAATGGAGTGGGCAGTCAATTGGATTCATTGGCCGCTTTGAAGAACCACGAAAAGGACTTGCCTTACTCGTCGAATCCCTTCCTGCAATCATTCAAAAGAATCCAGATGTCAAAGTAATTGTTGCCGGTCCTGGAGACAGTGCAAAGTTTCTAGAATCCGTTCCTTCAGCTCTTCATGGTCGATTCTCATTTCTAGGCCGCATTACCGAGGAGGAGAAGGCAAATTTCCTTCACTCAATTGGAATTTATGTGGCTCCTAACAA
>WLNN01000088.1 GCA_009699765.1 Actinomycetota bacterium | reverse complement strand
TGAGCGCGCATCAAACGTGCTTCAACGACCTCAGTAATTTGGAGCATGCGATCGGCAAGAGTTGATTTGCCGTGATCGATATGGGCGATGATGCAGAAATTTCGAATCTGCGCCGGATTAGTTGATGCCGGTTGAGGCGCCTTGGCAATGCTAATTGCTGGCACTTAAACGACCGCCTTAGTTATCGTAATTAAAAATCGTAATTAAAAGTGAAGAATGGCGCCGCGAATTAGCGAGCGCCAGCCTTTGCAGCTGCCTTAGCCATTGAAGACTTCTTGTTAGCAGCTGAATTCTTATGAAGAACACCCTTTGCAACTGCAACGTCGAGCGCCTTTGAAGCTGCACGGAGTTCAGTTGTGATTACAGCAGTGTCGCCCTTTTCAGCAGCGTCACGGAACTTGCGGACAGCTGTCTTGATTGCTGATGTGACAGACTTGTTGCGAAGGCGTGCCTTCTCGTTTGTCTTAATACGCTTGATCTGCGACTTGATATTTGCCACGTGTAGAGCTCCTGAAAAGTTAGTGATTATTGGCCAATCGGTGCGATTGGACAGGAGCGTAGGTTATCAGCGCGGGGCTATCAGGCCAAAATCGAGATTTAGCGGGCTGCGCGGGCGGCGGCGATGGTGGCTAACGCCTTTTCGAGCGCGAAAATCGGGTCAGAGCTGGCGCCCTTCACATCGGCATCAGCCTTTGCGCATGCTTGAACGGCAGAGGCGATTCCGCGTGGAGTCCATCCTGCTAATTGGCGACGGGCTTTATCTATCTGCCATGGAGCCATTCCAAGTTCTCCAGCAAGTTCGAAAGATTTTGTTCCGCGATTTGCACCGCTAACTTTTGCCAAATTACGAAGTGATGATGCAATCGCTGATGTGACCATGACTGGATCTGTTCCAGTCTCTAGTGCGCTGCGTAGAGAAACCAACGCGGTTGGAAGATTGCCATCGATAGTTGCATCTGCAACATCAAAACCCGTTGTCTCAATACGACCCTTATGGAATGTGTCGATGATTTGTTCGTCAATTGCACCCTTAGGAGCATCGAGAGAGAGTTGTGAAACTGCTTGTTGTAATTCGCGTAAGTCACTGCCGAGTGCGCCAACTAAAGCTTTGATTGCCCCTGGAGTTGCCTTGCGGCCACTATCGAGAAAAAGTTCTTTAACAAATTGTTCTTTCTCGGCTTCTTTCTTTAGCGCATCACAGGCAAGAATTTCTGGCTTTGCCTTTTTAATTGCATCAAGTAACGCCTTGCCCTTTACGCCACCCTTATGAATAAAAATAACTGTTGTGGTGGCATCAATCTCATCTAGGTAACGTGTGATCTCTGGCTTGCACTCGTCATCAAGATCTTGCAAGTCTTTGATAACCAGCGCGCGACGTTCAGAAAATAGAGAGGGAGCAAGGGCATCTGCGATATCGCCGGGGATCACATCGCCGGCGAGCAGAGTTGTTATCTCTGCCTTCTCGTCTTGTAGTTGGGCGGATAGTTTTGCCATTGCGCGATCTGCAAGTGCGCCTTCACTACCTAGTAATAGGTATAGGGAGTTCATTGATTCTGCCTCCCTTTCGCTACTAAATCCAACTTATCTAATCCAAGGAAATAAAATGCGGTTTTGAATTCTCAGTAGAAAACGTAATCGCGTGGTTCTTCACCTTGATTGCAATGCCGCCATCTCTATCTGTACGCAGAACTTTAGCGTGTAGTTCTGTCAGCGCCGAGATGGTCGAATCCGCGGGATGTCCGTATGAATTGCCTTCTCCAACGCTGATGAGCGCCAAGGTTGGAGCTAACTCACGCATCAGGGTGAGATCTTGAAATCTAGAGCCGTGGTGGGCGACCTTATATATGTCGACACGGCCGACTAAGCCACGCAATTGTTCTTGTACGGGTGGCTCAATGTCACCGGCGGCAAAGAGGGTGAGGTCGCGACTCTTAATCACCGCTGCGATGCTGACATTGTTTGGGTTCTCATCTACCGCGCCAATCTGCTGTGGCCATAGAACTTCAATCGAGTATTGACCGACTCTTGCCCGCGAGCCCGCTGCGATATTTCCAAACCACTCTGCTTCTACCTTGCGACCTTTGAGCGCTCCCGATAAACCCGCAATGTGGTCGGCATGTGGATGAGTAAGTATCAGCAATGAGATTGTTGTTACATGTAATTTGCGTAGGCACTTATCAATTAACACTGGATCTGGTCCTACATCTATAACTATCGCTCTGTGATCCTGCAGATTAAGTACGTACGCATCCCCTTGCCCAATGTCACAAATGAATAAGTCCCAATCCCCTGCTGGAAATCTTCCCCACCATAGAAGTACGAGTGCGCAAATGGTCAGCGGAATTAAAACTTTCTTACGGAACACGACTAGTAACAGCAAGAAGAGTAGAGCCACAGTAAATCCGAGCAGACCTGTGCGCAGAGATATAACAGGAAAATGTGCCGACCAGCGAGCAATGGATGTAATCACAGCTGCAAATGGTTTTACAAAGAAGATCAGAAACTGAGCGCCGGTGAGTGAAAACGGTGAAATCAATGCAGCAATGAATCCAACGATGGTGATGGGAGCTACAAATGGTGCGGCAATAATATTTGCAACAATCGACATCGGTGAGATGTAGCCCGATAAAGCAACGATAATCGGCAGACAGAGCGCGAGTGCAGCAATTGGAATTGCGAGAACAATTGCGATTTTCTCAGGTAGCCATCGAGTTAGATAGGCGGTAATTCGTGGGGCTAGCAGCAAGAGCCCGGCTGTTGCCAGTACCGAAAGTGCAAAACCTGGATCACGCGCCTGCCATGGATCAATTGCCACAACTACTGCAATTGCAAAGCCCAGCGCAGGTAGCGAATCACCACGTTGTCTGGTGCGCATTGCAATTAACATCACCGCTGCCATAGCTGCAGCACGCAAGACAGATGGAGTTGGTCTTACCAAAGCAATAAATGAGGCTAGAACAATTGCGGTGGCAACAAGTCGGGTTGGGATTTTTCGAAATACAAATTGCATGCACCATAAGACAAATGCAGAAACGATTGCAAAGTTGGCTCCACTTACAGCAACCAGGTGAGTTAAACCGGCTCGGCGCATATCGTTTTTGAAGTCGCTACTTTGTTTTGCGGTATCGCCAATTACCATTCCGGGAATCAGCGCACCGACATCACCGGCTCCGCTTGCCGCACGTAATCCATTTCTAATCGCCGCAAGAGATTTTGCCCACCGAGATACAGGCGCAAGTTGGTGAATCCGCGATGTTGAAATGATTAGCGCTGCAACCCGATGCTCGCTTGTCTTAATTACAGTGCCAGTTATTGAGATTTTCTGACCTGGTAATAAGCCAAAGACCGATGATTTAGAAGCAATTACTCTGACTGGGCCGTAACTTGTATTAGCGAGAAATGAGTATTTTCGTTGGGCAGCATTGCGCCCCAGAACCTTGGGCGCTGTGGCTACAGGATCGGTTCGTACTCTGGCGAGAACAGTGAAAGTCTCACCGAAGTGTTGGTGAAGCTCGCTTCCCGCTAATGAATATTGGCGAAGTGACATAAGTGATGAGCCCAAGAGAATTGCAAAAATCAATACGAGCGCTCGAGATTTTTTAAACTTCATCAGCGCAAGTGATGCGATTAGCGCGACTGCCACCAGAGTTCCGGGGAAGAGCCAACTCTGTGTCAGCGCGCCAATCCATGTTGCACCACCCAGGGCAAGTGCCCTGCTATCGGTTAAACGCGGAGTTTTGTTTTGAACTTCGATAACGTGCCTGCGCCAATTCCGGGAACTTTCAGGAGATCTTCTATCGCCGAAAATGGACCATTCGCTTTTCTGAAGGCAACAATTCGCGATGCCAAGACTGGTCCTATCCCATCAAGTGCTTCAAATTCTTTAGCCGAAGCACGATTAATTAATACAAAGGCAGCTGACTTAGGCTTTGGCTTTGCCTTCTGGGTTGCAGTTGTTGCAGTGCCGCTTCTGGCATAAACATAAATCTGCTCGCCGTCACTGATTTTCCGCGCTTGATTTAGATCTGATGGGTCGCCAACTTTGGTCACTCCCCCAGCTGCCTTAATTGCATCTACAACTCGCGAGCCCATTGGTAATTGATAGACGCCAGGTCTTAGAACTGCGCCTTGAATATCTATTGTCATATCGACTAAATCCACATCAGCCATATCCATACTTAGAGGAGGTGGCGTAATTGCTTCACTCGGAGTCGATGTGCGCAGAATAAAGAATGAAGATGTTGCAAGGACTAAGCCTGCGACAATTAATAGCGAACGTTTTTGAAGTGCGGTGTAGTGAAGATTGCTCCACCAATTTCTAATGTTTCCCATAGCCGAATATTCGACGAAATGGCGCGAAGATTTTCGCTAAAAAGAATGTCCTGTGGATTAAAGAACGATATTGACGAGCTTTGGTGCGCGAGCAATAACTTTCTTAGGTGCTGCACCGTTAAGTTCTTTAACAATATCTGGGTGCGCTAGTGCTACAGCTTCGATCTCGGCATCAGTAATTGATGGAGAAACGTTGATGCGTCCCTTGATTTTGCCGTTAATCTGAATAACTGCCTCAACCTCATCAGCAACTAAGAGCGCTGGATCTACCTCAGGCCATCCCGCGGTTGCAATTGCTGGCTTGTGGCCGAGACGCTCCCACATTTCCTCCGATGTAAATGGTGCAACGAGTGAAAGCATGATCGCGATAGCTTCAACTGCTTCACGAACAGCAGGATCTGCGGCCCCGCAACCACTATCAATCGCCTTACGTGTGGCATTGACAAGCTCCATCACCCGAGCGATTGCTACATTAAATCGGAATGATTCAACTGCAAAACCTGCATCGTGAAGTGCTTTATGAGTAGCTTTGCGCATATTGAGGTCGCCAGTTGAAAAATCAACGCCAGGTGCTGATGTGACATCACCTGATAAGCGCCATGCGCGACTTAAGAACTTAACTGAGCCAGATGGTGAAACATCAGACCAATCAACATCATCTTCTGGCGGACCAGCAAAGACCATTGATAAACGAATTGCGTCTACGCCGTGATTTTCAAGTTCGTCAGAGAGGCGTACAAGATTTCCGCGCGACTTGGACATTGCAGATCCATCCATCAAAACCATTCCTTGGTTAAGCAGACGAGTAAATGGTTCGTTAAATCCAAGCATTCCCATGTCATTAAGAACCTTGGTGAAGAAGCGTGAATAGAGAAGGTGCAAAATCGCGTGGGTAACTCCACCGACATATTGATCTACAGGCAACCAGGTATCAACATCTGCGCGAGAGAACGGTTCTTTATCGTTTGTAGAAGATGGATAGCGCAAGAAGTACCAAGATGAATCAACGAAAGTATCCATCGTGTCTGAGTCGCGAAGTGCTGGCTCGCCGCATGAAGGACATGCGGTATTGACCCAATCAGTTGCGGCCGCAAGTGGTGATTGGCCCTTTGGTTTTAGATCAATATCTTTTGCAGCAGGAAGTGTCAGCGGAAGTTGATCTGCAGGAACTGGAACTTCACCGCACTTATCGCAATGAACGATTGGAATTGGTGTTCCCCAGAAACGCTGACGAGATACAAGCCAATCGCGAAGTCGGTAATTTCTTGCAGATTTTCCAAGCTTCTTCGCTTCAAGCTCTGCAGTGATTGCAGCAATTGCCGCATCTTTATCGAGGCCGTTAAGTGAGCCTGAGTTAATAAGAATTCCAGTACCTGTAGTTGCGACTCCACTAACAGCTGGATCTTCTTCTTCGCTTTGCACAACAACACGAACAGGTAATCC
>WLNN01000087.1 GCA_009699765.1 Actinomycetota bacterium | reverse complement strand
TGGACTTAAAGCTGTCCTTGATGAATCTTTCACAATCCTTACTGATGAGACCGATGGAGTTTTCTTATCTGTCGATATCGATGTGGTTGATCCAGGAATGGCGCCAGGTACTGGCACTCCTGAACCAGGCGGGTTAACTTCACGTGAGGTGCTAGAAGCAGTACGACGTATCTGTATTGAACTTCCAATCGTTGGAATAGATGTTGTAGAAGTCGCTCCAGCCTTTGATCATGCAGAGGTAACAGCGATGCTCGCTAATCGCGTTGTACTCGAAGCCCTTAGCGGAATCGCATTTCGTCGAACTGGTGGCACATATAACCCAGCAAGGAATGTCTTAGATCGCTAATTAATCAAGCGTTGCGATTATTGCTTCAATATCGCTGACTTGTGTCCAAGGATTAACTATCGCAAAACGCAATATCGGCTCACCTTTATGAGATGAAGGCGTGACAAAACCGATTTGATCCTCAAGTAGCTTCGCACTCCATGTCTTGTAATCTTCAAGTTTCCAACCCTTACGAGTAAAAGCCACAATCGAAAGATTCGGTTCGCGTAGAAGTTCTAGGTTCGGATGAGCAATCACTAAATCAGCTGCAATGCGCGCGATATCCATAGTCTTTGCAACTGCGTCACTGTAAGCCTTTGTGCCATGAGCAGCGAGTGAGAACCAGAGCGGCAAGCCACGAGTTCGTCGCGTTAATTGAATTGCATAATCAGAAGGATTCCACTCGTGCGACTCAGTTAATGTGTCGAGGTATCCAGCATGCTGAGTGTGAGCCTTGCGACCGAGTTCTGGATCGCGATAAATAAGCGCGCATGCATCGAACGGTGCAAAGAGCCATTTATGTGGATCGACAATGAATGAATCAGCGCTTTCAACGCCCACAAATAACTTTCGAGTTTCTTCATGCGCCAGCCCTGCAAGTCCATAGGCACCATCAACATGGAACCAAATCTTGTAATTGTTAGCCACTGCTCCAACAGTTGGAAGTTCATCAATGATTCCAAGATTTGTTGTTCCGGCAGTTGCGACTATTGCGCAGATATCTCTATCTGTGTGTTCTGCCCGGTACTTGTCGATTGCACGCTTTACATCGCTTCCGCGCATGATTCCATCAGGTTGCACAGGAACTTTAATGAGATCCACATCCATGACTTCGGTTGCAGATTCAATAGATGAATGTGCTTCGCTCGAACAAGCTACTGCCCAGCGTTTGATCTCAGGGTGCTCAATTCGTGCATTATTTCGGGCCGCAACTAGAGCGGATAGATTTCCAATTGTTCCGCCTTGAACAAATACGCCGCCTGCAGATTCAGGAAGACCTGCTAAATCTGATAACCAACGAAGAGTTTGGTTTTCAGCAAAAACCGCACCTGCTCCTTCTAACCAAGAACCACCGTAAAGTGCTGATGCACCCACGACGAGATCAAATAAGTTAGCGAGTTCAGTTGGAGCAGACGGTATAAATGCGAGATAACGAGGATGGTCAGTAGAGATGCACGCCGGGGCGAGAATTTCTTTGAAGAGATTGAGGGTTTCACTTCCGCCAAGTCCATCGGGAGTAATTGTGTTTCCAACGAGATTGAACAACTCAGACTCGCTTTTTGGTCCATCAAGCGGAGGGTTATCTTTAAGGCGCGTTAAAGAGTATTCAAGTATTTCTTGCGCGACCTTCTCGATCTCTGGCGTGAACTCATGCATGTGGGGGAGTCTAGTTAAGAAGAGTCAGTCTCGGCTACAAGTGCGTGATGAGTTTTATCGCTTACAAGGTAAAGCGAGGATATTCGTCAGTCACCATCAATAACGCGTAGCCCGCAAGACGGTTCCAGAACGCAATTGTGCCGAGGACATAATTAAGTGCCCACTCTGGATATCGACCTGTAGACCATGTTTGAACCCAGGCAACAAAAGTTACAACCATTGCACCGATTAGATAGAGAGCACCAACAATTACTAATGGAATGACAAAAATAATCTTAAAAATTTGAATCAATCGGCCGAGCTTCTTTCCACCTTCAACATCCGGCAAAATCACGGCGATCTTTGGATTTCGTTCGATGGATGGATATTCATCTGTTAGCAGGAAAACATAAGCGGTCACGCGAGTGTTTAACTCAAAAAGTGCATGGTTAAAGTTAAGAACGTAACTTGGATACTTGCCTGTGAAAACAAGAGCAAGGAGAGTTGGAACAACCAAGAATCCACTAGTCCAACCCCAATGGGCCATCTCAGTAAATGATGCGAGGAAAAGGATTACTGGGAAAGCGAGAATTCCACGCCAAAAAACTGTCTTCTTATCGCGGTTCTCGAGTTGGTATTCAATGATGGTTTCAACTTGTGTGCTCATGTTTTTAGTATATTCCCAGTTGTAGCCCTTTCTAGATACTCTTACGCCATGTCCTCAACAAGAGTTGCCATTGTCACAGGTGCGAGCAGTGGAATCGGTGCAGCCACAGTTAAAGCACTTGCTGCAGAAGGTTTTAATGTAATAGCAACTGCTCGACGAAAAGATCGACTTGATGAGCTAAAGAAGAGCACTGCTGGCGTTGAGACTTTTGTTGCTGACCTTACTTCTCAGGCCGATGTAGATGCCCTTGCCGCATTTTGCAAAGATAAAAATATTGAGGTTCTCGTAAATTCTGCTGGTGGTGCATTTGATGCATCATCTGTCTTAGATAGCGACCCAGAAATCTGGAAGAAAACTTATGACCTTAATGTTGTCGCTACTGTTCGAGTAACTAAGGCAATTACACCTTTAATGAAGAACAAAGGCCACATCGTCATAATCTCTTCAACTGCTGGTCACCGCGCATACGAAAATGGTGGAAGTTATGTGGCTGCAAAGTTTGCAGAGACTTCACTTGCGCACACGCTACGCCTCGAACTTAATGGCCAACCAATTCGAATCACTGAGATTGCGCCAGGAATGGTTAAAACAGAGGAATTCGCGCTTAATCGCTTTGATGGAGATGCCACAAAAGCCGCCAAGGTCTATGAGGGTGTTGAGAAGCCTCTGACTTCAGAAGATGTTGCAGAATCAATTCGTTGGTCTCTCTGCCTTCCTGATCACTTTAATGTAGACAGCATGGTAATTAGGCCGGTTGCGCAAGCTGCGAATCACAAGGTGCATCGCAAGCAATGACCGTTGTACTACGCGCCTATAGAGATGACGAATTTGATCGCATCTGTGAAATCCGCGGACTCGATACCCCAGAGCGCCGAGATAGATTTGAAGCACGGCTAATGAATGGCGCCGAATGGTTTGATCACTATCTTCATTTAGCAATTGTTAGTGACGATGAACTAGTTGGAGATTTCCAACTTCGCCAATGCGATCGCACTCGACCTGATGGCGCTTGGGAGATGGGTGTAGAGCTTGCCGAAGAATTCCGTGGAAAAGGAATAGGAACCCAGGCTTTAATCGTGGGTGCTCAATATGCATTCGATCATGGGGCGCATCGAGTTGAAGGATCGACCGAAGAGAACAATCATGCAATGCGTAGATCATTTGAAAAGGCTGGCTGGAAATTTGAAGGAGTCTTACGGGCTTTATTTATTGAGGACGGCATCCCACATGATTATTACTCGTACGCAATTACTAAATTCGATTAATTAATGACTACGCGATACGTCGCAAGCGATGCATCTGTTGCATAAGCAATTCGCACACCAGCAGCTTTTGATGCAGCAAGTCCCACAAGTATCTGCTCGGTAAGTATTTCGCCCGGTGCAACGACTGCGACTCCTGGTGGATACGGAGCAATCAAGTCAGCGGAAATACGCCCTGAAGCTTTATCAGCAGGGACCATTTCAGTCTTTGCAAAGTAGGCATCGCGCATGGAAATTCCACGCTGTGGAACCACAGACCAACTCAGGGCGGTTGAACTTTCACGTCGTTGTGATTGACGGCGCTTCAAAATCGGAATCAGTGCATCAGCTAACTTCTCAAAATCTGCGGGCATATCAGCCAATGTTGCTAAAAATACGATTGTGTCGTTATCTGCCATCTCAACGCGGATTCCGGCAGCCTGAAGATCTCTCTCAATCTCAACCCCTGGTGCACCTAACTGTTGGACACGAAGAACTATTTTGCTTGCATCAAAACGTCCATCCGGAAAATCATTTGGATATAGGAATATCGGAAGCGCAAATTCAGATTGCACCACTTTCTTAAAATTCTCAACATTGTGAAGAAGGTTGTTAATAAGTTCTTCGCCACGAGTTTGTAGCAGCGCTCGAACACCATCTATAGAAGCAAGGGGCGCACCTGCTGGTGAAGTCGTGTGAGTTGTCTCAAAACTTTGCTCGATGCGATCTAAATTCAAAAATTTCCCTTGAGCGAGCAATAGAGCAGAGGCGCTATAGCCAGGAAGTGCTTTGTGCACACTTGTTATTAGCGCATCTGCTCCCAATTGAAGTGCGTGCTGTGGAAGATCTGAGTGAAAACCAAAGTGTCCACCCCAGGCTGCATCAAAAATTACTGGCACTGAAACTTTATGTGCGGCTGAAATTAACACGGACAAATCTGAGAGCGTTCCAAGGTAACCGGGCTCTGTAAGAAGCACTGCGATTGGCTTTTCTGCCAGTGCTTTCTCAAGTTCTTTAATCCCGATTCCAGTGGGAACTCCCGTTGAAGTATCAATTTCAGGAGACATCCAGACTGGCTCAAGTCCGGCAAGAACTAAGGCACTTAAAATCGAACGATGAGCAGTACGTGAAACAGCTACCTTGTCACCGGGCGCACCAAGAGCAAGAACAATTGCTTGATTGGCATGGGTGGATCCACCGGTTGAAAAACGTGCGAAATCAGCTCCCCAAAATTCAGCGGCTAACTTCTCCGCTTTTTTAAGTGTCTGATTGGTTAATTTGATTTCATCGAGACCGCCATAGAGTGGAGTATCGCCATCGACTACTGCGCCCAACCCGCTATCAAGACGAGAAGCCTTCTGCTTATGGCCAGGAATCGTAAATGGAGTGCGAGGGCTCTGGAAGTAAGAGAGATACGCATCCAAGAGAGGTGCGCTGTCACGTAATTCACTCATAGCGCGAAGTCTAATGGCATGACTAAGTCCATTGGGCTGGCGCAGTATTTATGAGGGCTTAGACTTATCCCATGACAGAGAAGCTCCCACAATCACGCCACTTGGCCACTGAGATACCAGGGCCACTTTCTACAGCTGCAATGCAGCGTCGCAAAGAGGCGGTATCTGGGGGACTAGGAACTGCGATTCCGGTGATTATTAAGCGCGCTTCTGATGCAATTCTTGAAGATCTCGACGGAAACCGAATCATCGATCTCGGTTCAGGAATCGGCGTTACTGGTGTCGGAAATTCAGCACCTCTTGTTGTTCAACGAGTACAAGAAGCAGTAGCAGCATTCACACATACAAACTTCACCACCGCTCCATACATGGGCTACATAGAAGTTTGCGAAGCGCTCAATCGATTGACTCCAGGAAGTTTTAAGAAGAAGTCACTTCTTCAGAACTCTGGCGCAGAAGCTGTAGAAAATGCAATCAAAATTGCACGTCAATATACAAAGCGACCAGCAGTTGTAGTTTTTGAGCACGCTTATCATGGACGTACCAATTTAACTATGGCGCTCACTGCCAAGAACGTTCCGTATAAAGAAGGTTTCGGTCCATTTGCTAGCGAGATTTATCGCATGCCAATGCCTTATCCATATCGCTGGACGGGCGATCAAGCAACGATTGCAGAAGATGCACTGAAACTTGTTACAACCAAAATTGAGAAAGAGATTGGCGCACATAACGTTGCCGCAATCATCATCGAACCAATTCAAGGCGAAGGTGGATTTATCGTTCCACCAAAGGGTTTCCT
>WLNN01000086.1 GCA_009699765.1 Actinomycetota bacterium | reverse complement strand
TTGGCAAATGATGTGACTTGTCGCGAACTTCAGAAGAAAGATGGTCAATGGACTCGCGCCAAAGGCTTCGACACTTTCTGCCCGATAGGTCCTTGGATTGAGACAGAGTTCGTTCCAGGCAATCAGCGCATCACAACAACTCTTAACGGTGAGATCAAACAAGATGCACATTTGAGTGACATGATCTTTAAAGTCCCAGAGATCATTAATTTTGTTTCGAGCGTAATGACTCTGCTTCCAGGTGATGTCATCATCACGGGAACACCAGCTGGAATCGGACCAATGCCAGAGCGTTCTGTTGTTGCTGTATCCATTGAAGGCCTCGGCCAACTAACAAATAAGGTGAGTGCGCGTCCATGACGACTGCAAAAAAGGTAAAGGTTCGTTTTGCTCCATCTCCAACTGGAGATCTACACGTCGGAAATATCCGCACTGCGTTATTCGATTGGGCTTTTGCGCGACACACTGGTGGATCTTTTCTATTCCGCATTGAAGATACTGACACTGGTCGCGTTACTCCTGAATACATTCAGGCTGCAATCGATACTTTAAAGTGGCTCGGTCTAGATTGGGATGAGGGACCAGAAGTTGGCGGCCCTAACGGTCCATACCTTCAATCACAACGTTTAGATATTTATGCAACATGGGCACAGAAGTTTCTTGATCAAGGCGATGCTTATCATTGCTACTGCTCGCCGGAAGAACTCGAAGCGGTACGTGAAGCACAGCGCGCAGCAAATGTTGCACCTGGCTATAACGGACATTGCCGTGATTTAACTGCAGATCAAATAGCTGCCTTTAAGGCTCAAGGCCGCGAAGCGGTTGTCCGAATGCGCATGCCTGATGGCACCACAACATTTACCGATGCTATTCGCGGAGAAGTAACCTTCGATCACAAGTTTGTGCCTGATTTTGTTCTTGTACGTGCAGATGGTTCGCCTCTATACTCACTTGCAGTTGCAGTTGATGACATCTTGATGGAGGTCACCCACGTGCTTCGCGGGGAAGATTTGCTCTCATCAACTCCACGTCAGATCCGTGTTTATCAAGCAATGGGAATCAAAGAAGAGGATTTCCCAACTTTTGCACACCTTCCATTTGTTATGGGCCAAGACAATGCCAAGTTGTCTAAGCGCAACGGTGAGGTATCAATCGCTTGGTATCGCGAGCAGGGTTATCTTCCTGAGGCAATCTGTAATTACCTTGCACTCCTTGGTTGGTCGCCAGGAGATGATCGCGAGAATGTAACGATGAAAGAGCTCACCGAACTCTTCACCGTTGAGAAAGTTCATTCATCGCCAGCACGTTTTGATATGAAAAAGCTTGAGGCAATCAATGGCGACAAGATTCGCGCACTCACACTTGATGATTTCTTAACCTGGACACTTCCATTTTTAACAAAGTCCGGCATCATCACTGGCACAGAAGCTGAAGTAGAGATGGTTAAGAAAGCGCTACCTATTATTCAAGAGCGCATCGTTAAATTAGATGAGACTCCATCTCTGTTAAAGTTCTTATTCGTTAAAGAATTTGCGGTAGATGCTGATGCGGTTGCTAAGATTTCAGATGGAGCTTCCAAAGATATTTTGAAACGATCACTTAAAGAGCTTGAGGGATTATCTGAATGGACTCACGAAACAATTGAGGCCGCACTGCGCGCAGCGCTTATTGAAGATATGGGTCTCAAGCCACGCATTGCATTTACTGCTTTACGTATTGCAACAACTGGTAGCACGATCTCTCCACCACTATTTGAGTCAATGGAGTTGCTTGGCCAAAGTACTTGTATTTCACGTATCTCAGGGGCCATCAGCCTCTAATCACGCGTGGCAAAAGCACTCACCCTTGTAAGGTAAACTTCTGCCTCGCACGGATTTAAGTTCTTGGGGTATGGGGTAATTGGCAGCCCTGCTGATTCTGGTTCAGTAAGTCTAGGTTCGAGTCCTGGTACCCCAGCGCAGTACAGCAACAGAACGGAAATACAACTGAATACGGTTTGGATTGATTACTTGTAATCAATTAGTCATCTGGCCCCGTCGTCTAGCGGCCCAGGACTCTGGCTTCTCAAGTCAGCTACGAGGGTTCGAATCCCTTCGGGGCTACATCACATATAGGTAAGTGCCATCTCTCAACTTTTGGGGGATGGCATTTCTTATTTCCACTAAATTGGCCTTATGCGCATTATTAATGCAGATCAATTGAAATCTGTCCTAGCTAATTTACCAAGCAACCCACGAATTATCGCCTCAGGCAATTTTGCAACACCACACACTTTGCTGGCAGCGGCAGATAAATCGTTACCCGAATTCAGATTACATATGCTTAACGCACAGCCCGGGATTCCTGATCGTGAAGGAATTACCTATGAGACCGCCTTTGTTGGTCACGGAATGCGACGTCATCCGCGCCTAAATTACATTCCTTCTCGTCTATCTTTATTGCCAGTTGTTATTCGCGATTACGCACGCCCTGACGCAGTTTTCTTGCACACATCCCTTCAGCGCCATGACACAGTTTCATTGGGCACCGAAGTCAATATTTTGCCGGCAGCGATCGAGACTGCTCATGCACATGGGGGAATTGTCATCGCTCAAGCCAATAAGCAGATGCCATACACATACGGTGACGCCCAGATTTATGAGTCAGAGATTGATTATCTAGTTGAGGTAGATGAACCTTTATTAGAAAAACCAGAGACTAACTTTTCCTCCGAATCTATTGAGATAGGCAATCGAATTGCCTCGCTAATTGAAGATAACTCAACCCTGCAGTTAGGAATCGGGGCGATTCCAGATAGCGTTCTCAATTCTCTTAAGGATCGTCGCGGATTGCGTATTTGGACAGAGATGTTTTCAGATGGCGTCTATAACCTTCACAAGCTCGGTGTTTTAGATCCGGATATTTTGATTACCGCTTCATTTATCTTCGGAACTAAAGATTTATATGAATGGCTACACCTCAACCGCCGAGTGCAGATGTTGCGTACTGAGAAGACAAATAATCCAAGCCTGATAGCGCGTCAAGCACGGATGACCTCAATTAATGCAGCCCTTCAAATCGATTTATATGATCAAGCAAATGCATCTCATGTAAGAGGTCAGATTTACAGCGGTTTCGGAGGCTCTACCGACTTTATTGTTGGGGCCCTGCATAGCCGTGGTGGCCGTTCATTTATGGCCTTACCTTCTTGGCATCCAAAGGCTCAAGTCTCATCGATTGTTCCGCGATTAAGTGAGAACGTAACTAGCTTTCAACATTCATTTGTTGTCACCGAACAAGGCGCAGCTGCATGCTTTGGACATACACAGAGCGAGCAAGCGTTAAATCTCATCAAGAATGCGGCCCATCCCGATGCCAAAGAAAGCCTTGTACAAGCAGCTTCAGAGTTTGGATTGCTTGATTAATTAACGCTGAGACTTATGGCGATCAGCCATCATGTCCATCAATGCAAATAAAACTCCAGAGATTACAAATGTCATATGGATTCCGATACGCCATCCTTGACGCTTTGCATCATATGGACCTTCTTGCATAAAGTCTTTGAGAAGTTCGATAACAGAGATTGCAACGAGTGAGCCAATCAGCTTAATTTTCAAACCACTGTAATCAACATGCCCCATCCAGTGCGGACGATCTTTTGCACCTTCCGCAATCGTAATTTTCGAGACAAAGTTTTCATATCCTGCAAATAGGACGATGATGATTAGATTTGCAAGAAGTACAGTGTCGAGAAGTTCGAGGACCTCAAGGGTAATCTCAGAAGCTGTCGCATCAACGATATGCGTCATCATGTACCAGAAAGAGTGGAAGAAGCGATAAAGGATTGGGACCAAGGTCAAAAGCAACCCAATATAGAGCGGAGCTAGAAACCAGCGTCCAGCAAAGATGATTCTTTCGATAAAGGTCTCAAGTTTTTCCATAGGACGATTTTATAGGTAGCGTTGCCTTATGGACCGTATCAACGCCTTCAATCGCCGGCTAGCCGAGAAAATAACTGGCGCAGTTTCGACGATGTGGTGCGCTTACATCTTTGCGGCAATTGCCCTGATCTCATTACCGGCGGCGCTTCGCACCGGTGACCCCTTGATTATCGTGGCCTGGGTCGCACAAACATTTTTGCAGTTGGTTCTACTTTCAATCATTATGGTTGGTCAGCAATCTTCATCTGAGGCAGTTGCGCAGACAATTATGGAAACTCATGAAGCATCCCTCAGCGAATTCGAACTTGCGAAAGAAGCACGTAACATCGCAAACCAAGAGCTTGCTGAGATAAAGGCGATGGCCGCCGAGATTCATACAATTCTTAAAGATGTCGAGAAGAGATAAGTGAAACGTTTTGCCCCTCTAGTAGTTCTTCTCTTTGCAATCACCTCGATTACTACAGCCGCATCTGCTCCTGAGTCATTTCTGATTGGTGGAGATCGCCCAGTAGTTGTAAATCTCCCAGATCAAATATCAAACCCAGCCCCACTAGTAATCATGCTTCATAGCGCTTCAACAAGTGGCGCACACCAAGAGCGATACATGCGTTTGGCTCCGGTAGCAAAACGTCTTGGTTTTATCTATATCGCTCCTGATGGAACCGTGGGAGAAGATGGTCGAAGAGTTTGGAACGCCACTGCATCTTGTTGCCAAAAGAGTGGCGAACCTGTCGATGACATCGCTTACATAGATTCTTTGATTAATGAGATAGATGCCAAGTACCCAGTTGATCGCAGTCGCATTTATTTCATCGGCCATTCAAATGGAGCTTTCTTATCAATTGCTTATGCCTGTAAAACTGGAGAAGCTGCTGCAGTAGTCTCTTTAGCCGGAGCAATGGATGTCCAATCAGATTGCGCCTCATCCAAACCATTTGCCTTGTTGCAAATCCATGGAGATGCCGATGCTGTCGTTAAATTTGATGGTGGAAAGATGAATAAGAACCCTTACACAAGTGCATTTCAAACCATAAGACGTGTAGCAGGAATCAATAAGTGTTCGATGGATAAGGGCACACCACAATTTGTTAAGCGAATAGATTTCGAACCAACGATTGCAGGCTACGAAACTCTCTCGCAGCAGTTTCCTGATTGCCAGGCCCCAGTGGTCCTATGGAGAATTAAGGGCGGATCCCACAGCCCCAAGCTGCCTGCAGACTACGCGGAGCGCTTAATGATCTTCTTCAACCAGACGCAACTTGAGTAGTTTTGACTTCAAATTGTTTATTCTAAACTGCAGAAGATTCGAAGAGACCAGTCATTTTACTACCCAGCTTGATATTCGTATGATCCGTACCTTTTTATAATCTTTTTAAAAGTTTATTGAGTGGAATGCATTTCTCGCCCCATGCCTCATTGATTCTTAGAAATCTAGAGATTACCCTTATGGCCGACCACTGCGAGAAACCAATATCAAAGAAGATATGCAACAAGAGGTGAGGGATTTTGAGATTTTCATCTTGGCCCCAGAATGGGATACGTCACTCTAGCTTTAGGAGAGCACTCTACTTTTTACCCGGCTTCCTGTTTGTAGTCGCTTCAAACTTAGCCACGGCTAATGCAGAACCACTCTCAGCATCCATTTTCGGAGAAGCAACCTCAACTGCTGATGGGTATTCTGTCAGAATCAAGAACTTTTCCCCGAGTTTCGCCACGGAAATTCCTTCTGTTACAGCCGGTTCTGTTTCGTTTAGTGGGGGAGATTGGACCGAGCAAACAAGTATTGGTCATAAATACTGGCGTGCTGTCGCATCAAGCAGTGATGGCACCAAACTTGCAGCTGTCGTTGATGGTGGTTATATCTATACATCGACGGATTCAGGAGTAACTTGGATTTCAAGGGACTCGATACAGCAGTGGGAGTCGATTG
>WLNN01000085.1 GCA_009699765.1 Actinomycetota bacterium | reverse complement strand
TTGCCTCCACTCACTATCGATGAAGCGTTAGAGGTAACTGCAATTCACTCCATTGCTGGAGGCTTAAACAAACGCTCTGTCATGTCTCGCACCGCACCAATAGTTTCTCCACATCACACCGCATCCCGCGCTTCAATTGTTGGAGGAGGAAATAGAACTATTCAGCCCGGTGCAATCTCAATGGCAAATCGTGGAGTTCTATTTATAGATGAAGCCCCAGAATGTGCTGCGGGTATTTTGGATGCGCTTCGCCAACCGCTTGAATCTGGCACAATCACTATTGCCAGACAAATTGGCAGCGTTACTTTTCCGGCGCAATTTCTATTAGTTCTCGCCGCTAATCCATGCCCATGTGGAAAATTCTCCGGCAAAGGACGCGGATGTACTTGTTCTTCAATACAAGTGCGCCGGTATCTTGGAAAACTATCTGGGCCGTTAATGGATCGCATTGATATTCGAGTAACGGTTGATCCCGTAAGTCGAGTCGAACTAGCCTCAAATGATTTAGGTGAGAGCTCAGAGGCGATTCGGGGTCGCGTCACTGTTGCGCGCAATAGAGCTGCAGAGCGTTTCAAATCAAAGCCTTGGAGCCTTAACTCTCAGATTCCGGCCCGAGCACTTCGCGCAGATTTTGCCCCCGAGCGCACCGGTATGAATTTTCTCCATGATGAACTTGATAAAGAGCTCATCACTGCACGCGGACTACATAAAGTTATTCGATTGGCGTGGACCCTCGCTGATTTAGCTGAGCGCCTTCGTCCGACTTTAGAAGATGTAAAGGTTGCTTACGGACTGCGCGAAGGGGGAGATTAATGAATACAAGAGAGATGCGACTTGTTATTGCCGCTCATTACGAGGCCGGTGCTTCAAAGATAGCGAGAGATATTGAAGCAATAGGTTTAGCTGAGGTTGTTGCAGGAATTCCAATGAGTGAACGTGTAGATATCAAAGAGGCTTTCGAGGCAATAAAAAAGTGTGGGGGAGAGTTTCTTATCCCAGAAGATTCGCAATGGCCGGTGATGCTAAATGATCTAGATGTCCCACCGGTTGCAATTATTGTCAAAGGCGATGCTTCAGCTTTCGCACAACGCTCACTTGCAATAGTTGGAACTCGAAATCCAACGCCATATGGGATTCGAAATGCTCAAGAGTTTGCTGCTGGTTTTGTAGATCGCGATTGGGCAATTGTCAGCGGTGGTGCATATGGAATCGATTCAGCCGCCCATAAAGGGGCGCTTATTGCTGAAGGAATCACAATTGCAGTGACTGCTTCAGGTCTTGATAGTCCGTATCCTGCTGGTAACCAGAGATTGTTTGAAGAGATCATAGAAAACGGAGCGATAGTTACCGAATATCTGCCAGGTGTTGTTGCGCGGCCACATCGCTTCCTGGTGCGCAATCGTTTAATAGCAGCGCTTTCATCAGGAACCTTGGTTGTTGAAGCTGCATTTCGTAGTGGCTCACTTCGTACCGCGCGAGATGCAGCTGAATTAATGCGTCCAGTGATGGCGATTCCAGGTGGAATCAATTCACCAACATCTGAAGGTTGCCATCGTTTGATAGGCGAGAGAAGCGCCGAACTAGTTTCCTCGATCAGCGATGCATACGAATTAATGACATCTTTGGTTTAACGCTTGCTTATTGGATGGTCCATCTAGTGGTCTATCCAGTGGATAAGTAATGAGAGAATAGGCCTATGAGTGATTTCCGTTCGGGCTTCGTTGCCATTGTTGGCCGCCCAAACACCGGAAAATCAACTCTCATTAATGCGCTAGTCGGAAGCAAGATTGCAATTACTTCACACCACCCCAACACCACCCGCCATGCGATTCGTGGAATTATCAACAACGAAGCATTTCAGGCAGTTCTTGTAGATACCCCCGGTGTGCATAAGCCGCGCACCTTACTCGGCCATCACCTCAATCGCGTCGTTAATGACAATCTTGATTCTGTTGATGCAATCATGATGTGTTTGCCGGCTAATGAGGCAAATGGTGCTGGTGATCAATTTATTGCTGCAGAGCTTGCAAAGCATCCACGGGCTAAGAAGTTCGCGCTGATTACAAAGACAGATACAGTCAATAAAAAAACTCTTGCAGATCGTTTGATGACTGTCAGTGAATTGGCTCAAGGATTTACTTGGGATGAAATCATTCCCGTCTCTGCTGTTATCCATGATCAAATCGAACTTTTGGAAAAGATTATCGGTGCCAACATTCCAGTTGGGCCTGCTTACTATCCGGTGGATCAAAAGAGCGATCAAGGTATTGAGACGCTTATCTGTGAACTAATTCGCGAGGCCGCGATGCGTGATGCCCTACAAGAGCTACCGCACTCAATCATGGTGACTATTGATGAGATGGCAGAACGCGAGCCAAATGGAACTCGTCCCTTCTTTGATATTCATGCAACTATTCACGTCGAGCGTGATTCACAGACTGGCATCATCCTTGGGCATCAAGGTCAGCGCCTTAAAGATATTGGGATGCGTGCACGTAAAGATATTGAACGCGAACTCGGAGCGCGAATCTATTTGGGCCTGCACGTCAAAGTTTCAAAAGAATGGCAGCGCGATCCAAAGTTACTTGAGCGCCTAGGCTTTTCAGATAAGAAGCACTGATTTAATTACGCTGAAATCGCTCCGGTTGCTAGTGCAATCAGCAGAGCAAATCCAAGAATAATTCGGTAAATTACAAACGGCGTAAAAGACTTAGTTGAGATGTAGCGCATCAACCAAGCAATCACCGCGAAACCAACTACAAAAGCTACGACCGTTGCCGTGACAGTTTCTGTCATTGAGAAAACAGCGCTTCCTGGATCATCAATTGCCTTCTTTAACTGATAAAGACCGCTACCAAAGACAGCCGGAAGTGCGAGCAAGAATGAGTAGCGCAGCGCTGATTCTCGTCGATAGCCAAGGATTCGTCCCATGGCGATAGTTGCGCCAGAACGTGAAACTCCTGGAATGAGAGCTAATGATTGCGCCAATCCGTAGAGGATTCCGTGGGCGGGAGTCAGCTGAGCAAGATTGCGCTCGTTGCGACCCATGTAATCCAAGAATCCAAGTAGAAATCCAAAAACAATTAATGTTGTTGCAATTACCCAAAGAGAGCGAAGTTCGTTTTCGATGTAGCTCTGACCAAGATATCCAAGAATTACAATTGGAAGAGTGCCGATGCCAATCAGCCAGGCAAGACGTGCGTCATTACGTTGGTGGTGAGTTAGATGAGAATTGCGATTGAGAGATTTCACCCACGCGCTAATTATTGAAAAAATATCTTTGCGGAAGTAAATCAAGACAGCAAGCTCTGTTCCGATTTGTGTGATGGCGACGAAAGTTGCGCCCGGATCTTCTGCAGATGGCATTAACTTGCCGATGATGGCTAAGTGAGCATTTGATGAGATTGGAAGAAATTCCGTTAGCCCTTGAACTATTCCGAGAAATATTGCACTAAGCATTTGCTCGTACCTCACTCTTTCTGCTTGCAAAGTAGGAGCCGATTAGTACCAATGGCAGCCCTAAGATAATCCCAATTGTAAGTGGCTCGCCCAAGATTATTACGCCTAGAACCACCGCAAATGCTGTGTTCAGGTAAGTCACAAGTGAAGCTCGGGCAACACCGATTATTGCTGTCAGTGTGAAGAAGATAGCGAAAGCGGCGCCGGTTGAAAGAACTCCGAGTCCGATAATTGCACTGATGGCATTTGTCGAGATGTGGTGAGTTGGCCACTGTGCAATCGTGAATGGAAGATAGAAGAATGCTGTGAGCGCCATAGCAACAGCATTAATTGCAATCCCTGAAACTCCAGGAAGACCGCTCTGTACCATCATCACTGCATATGAATATCCGATTGAGGCAACTAACACCATTGCAATAGAAAGCGGATCTGCACTGCCGGTAATGCTTTCGATTCCTACAACTGCAACAAGTCCAATAAATCCCAGAATGATCCCAAATAGGCGCTTGTGATGCCAGACGGTTTTATCGCCCTTAAGGGAGGCGAAAATTGTTGCCCAGATTGGAACCGATGCGACTAGTAACCCTGCAAGTCCTGAAGAAATCTTCTGCTCGGCGGTGCCAATCAAAATCCAAGGGCCAATCATTTCAAGGAGCGCATACGGAGCGACATATTTAATTCCTCGAAGTGCAGAGCCAAGTGATTTCTGATGTATTGCCCACGGAATTAAAATTGCTGCACCAATTGCTGTGCGTAAACAAACAACTGCGGCGGGGGAGAATCCATTATTTGGATCTACGGCAACTTTGATAAATAAATATGGAACGCCCCAGAGAAGTCCGGTCAAGACAAATAGAAACCAGCCGCGACGCGACATTGCAACTCCGATACGTGTTGGACGTTATGAATTAACGCTTATTAATTACAGATCTATAGAGCGCCATTGTAGTTGCCGCAACTGCATCCCACCCAAATTCTTTAATTGCTTTCTCACGTCCTGCTTTGCCATAGGAAACTAGCAACTCAGGGTTAGACATTAATCGAGTAATTGCTTCTGCAATGGAAGCTTCAAAGCGGGCGATATCATTTTCGGTGTAATCGACAAGCTCACCAGTTGTCGAATGGCTTACAACTTCAGGGATTCCGCCTACGCGAGAAGCAAGTACTGCCGTTTCGCATCCCATAGCTTCTAAATTTACGATTCCAAGTGGTTCGTAGATTGAAGGACATAAGAAGAGATCGGCATGAGTTAGAGCTGCAGTTAATTTATCGTGGGGGAGCATCTCTTTAATCCACCAAACATTCTGGCGACTCTTTTGTAACTCTCCAATTAACTCTGCAACTTCTGCGCCTATTCCTGGTTCATCAGGACTGCCTGCGGCAAGAACCAATCCGTATTCGGCAGGTACGTCACGCCATGCTCGAAGTAGATGAGCCAAACCTTTCTGGCGAGTGATTCGTCCAACGAACATTGCATAACGACCAGTGATTCCGTATTCAGTAAGCACTGATGTATCGGAATTAGGTTTAAATCGAGATGTATCAACGCCGTTTCGGATCGTGACAACTTTTTTAGGGTCGACATCTGGATATGCTGCGAGAACATCTGCTCGCATGCCATCACTGACGGCAATAATTGCATCAGCTGATTCATACGCAGTTTTCTCTGCCCAAGAAGAAATCTTGTAACCGCCTCCAAGTTGATCGGCTTTCCATGGACGTAGTGGTTCGAGTGAATGTGCGCTGACAATATGTGGAGTCCCGTAAAGGAGTGACGCGGTATGACCAGCCATATTTGCATACCAAGTATGAGAGTGGATTACATCAGCTTCAGCAAGGTTCTGCGCAATCGCAAGATCGGTAGCGATAGCTTGAAGCGCAGGATTTGCATCTGCGAAATCAATGGGAGTCTCATATCCAAATGAGCCATCTGTACGAGGGCCGCCAAAACAATGCACGTCGACTGTGGTCCCTGAAACTTTTCGAAGAGCTTCCGTCAATTGAACAACATGGACTCCCGCACCACCATAAACCGCTGGCGGCCATTCCTTGGTGACTATGCCGATACGAGTCTCGTTCTCTGACGACTTTTGCATTGAGAAAGAATAACCGTCACTATGGCTTTGTTGATACGGGATGAGTAATCTTTACCCATGGCGCGCTTTGAAGTCCCTCTCGGAATCGTCCTCGCGGGCGGAGAAGGCAAGCGTTTGATGCCGCTCACAGCTGATAGAGCAAAACCCGCGGTTCCCTTTGGTGGCTCATATCGCTTGATTGATTTTGTTCTTTCGAATCTCGTAAATGCAAATATGCGCAAGATCGCCGTTCTTACTCAGTACAAATCTCACTCTCTCGACCGCCACATCACAACTACTTGGCGCATGAGCACTTTGACCGGAAATTACATAACCCCAGTTCCTGCACAGCAGCGCCTTGGACCACGCTGGTACACCGGTAGCGCTGATGCAATTTTGCAG
>WLNN01000084.1 GCA_009699765.1 Actinomycetota bacterium | reverse complement strand
GCGACCCGGTTATTGCAATCGGTTACGACTCATCTGTTAAAGGATTTGATGGAAATAGTTGTGGTGTATCAATCTCGATTGGACAGCAATCACCGGATATTGCGCAGGGGGTCAATGATGCTTTCGAGCATCGAGTGACATCAGCGAGTGACCCATTAGATCTCCAAGGAGCTGGTGATCAAGGTCTGATGTTTGGTTACGCTTGTGATGACACCAAAGAATTGATGCCTCTTCCAATTTATTTGGCCCACCAGCTTTCACAGCAACTTTCGCAAGTTCGTAAATCTGGCCAGTTGCCTTATCTACGTCCAGATGGAAAAACCCAGGTCACTATTGAATATGACGGAGATAAAGCCGTTGCAATCGATACAGTTGTGATCTCGAGCCAACATGCTGAAGAAGTTGATGTTGTTAAGCAATTAACACCAGAGATAATTAAATTCGTGATCGAACCTATTTTGGAAAAGATTGATCTTCCGCGTAAAGATCTGCGAACACTTATCAATCCAACTGGGCGATTTGTAGTTGGTGGTCCTATGGGAGACGCTGGTCTCACAGGTCGAAAGATCATTGTCGATACTTATGGAGGAATGGCACGCCATGGTGGTGGGGCATTCTCCGGAAAAGATCCCTCAAAAGTTGATCGTTCTGCAGCCTATGCGATGCGTTGGGTTGCTAAGAATGTCGTGGCTGCGGGCCTAGCTCGTCGTTGTGAAGTTCAAGTTGCTTACGCAATCGGAAAAGCTCAGCCGGTGGGGGTTTTCGTAGAAACTTTTGGAACTGAGAGAGTTTCTGTATCAAAAATTTCTGAGGCGGTTTCACAAGTATTTGACCTGCGTCCTGCTGCAATCATTCGCGACCTAAATTTGCTGCGCCCCATCTACTCGCAGACTGCTTCATACGGTCACTTCGGCCGAGAACTTCCAGATTTCACTTGGGAGAAGACAGACCGTGTAGCTGCCTTACAAGCGGCAGTTAAGTAACACCACGGAGGTCACACATCAGTGAAGGGCGATCTCCGGCTCAAGCGCGAGGTAGCTCCAACGCCTACTGAGAAGCCTTCGGCGCAACTTCCAGTTGCACATCTTTGGGTCGATGCTTCTGTTTATCATCTAGATACTAAATTTTCATATTTAGTGCCAGAAAATTTGAATGAAAGCGCAGTAGTGGGCGCCCTCGTCTCTATTCCATTTCATGGCCGTGAAATTTTTGGCCTTATTCTAAGTCGTAGCGATGACGAGGGTATGCAAGGCTTAAAAAGTATTACAAAGGTAATCGGAGCAATTCCGCTTTTGACGCCTGAAATTATTGATTTGATTACCTGCGCATCGGAGCGTTATGCGGCGCATCCTTTCGATCTGATCCGTTCTGCAGTACCAGACCGCATAGCTTCAGTTGAGAAAGAGTTTTCATCCATTTTTTCAACGAGTCGAAATATTGACGCTGATGAGAATCGTCTTTTTTTGCAGTTGCCCCCTGTTACATCAAGATCAAACCTCATAGCTTCAAAAGTGAGTAACCTTGCTGACAAGGCGGGCGTGATTGCTGTTCTTCCAGATAGCAGAGAAGTGCAGGGGCTCCACTTAGCTTTACTAGAGTTGGGAACTCCACATGTTGTTCTTGATTCAAAACTTTCAAAATCAGAGTATTTCCGCAATTTCCTTCTACTGCGAACAGGCCAGGTATCACTCGCTATCGGTACTCGCTCAGCAATATTTGCACCGGTAGCAAATCTAGGTTCCATCTTTGTCTATAACGAGGGTTCAGAGCACTTCTATGAAAAGAGATCCCCTGGTTGGAATGTCCGTGATATTGCAATTCTGCGCTCTAGACAAGAGAGATTGTCTCTATATTTCGCTGGATATTCGCCAAGTTCAGAGGTTGCGAGATTTATTGATGAAGACTGGTTTGCTTTTAAGAAATCTAAGGCAAAATTGCGAGTTTCTACATTTTCTCCGACACATGGTGAGCTGCTCCCATCGCGTGCCTTAGCACCAATCAAGAAAGCGTTAGAGAAAGGTCCTGTTCTTTTTGTTGTGCCTCTTAAAGGTTATGCCCAAGCAATTCGATGCGCTAAGTGCAAGACCGTTTCAAGGTGTGAATGCGGGGGAGCGCATGAAAAGATATCCGAGAAGGCCCTTATTAGATGTAGCCATTGCCTGAAGTCAGTTCAAAGCTGGCAATGTGTATGGTGCCATCACCACTTACCTTCATTACTTTCTCGCGGAATTGATCGACACCAACACGAGATTGGAATACTTTTCCCAGGGGTTCCTATACATAGTTCTACCAGCGACCATTTTCTATCCAATGCGACTCCAACTGGAATATTTCTAGCCACACCAGGAATGGCACCTACTTCCGCTGATGGCTATTCAGCTGTAGTAATTCTCGAGGGTAATCGTTTTCTCAACCAACCAGATATGAGATCAGATGAGCGCGTTAGAGAGTTGTACTTTGCTCACGCTAGTCTCGCTAAAGCTGATTCACCAATCATCCTTATCCAAGATGAAGGCCACTCAATAGCAACAGCACTTAGTACATGGAACCCGCAAATGGCGCTGCATAACGAATTGGAAGAGCGACGCTCGCTCGGATTGCCGCCTTACGTCAGAAGCGCACTCCTCACGATGGAGAATAAGGAAATCACTAAGTTGCAGGCGGCTCTCATGTCAGCAAAAGAGGAGAAGAGAATTCCGAGTTCAACTAAGATTCTGGGCCCAATTACAATGGGCGAAAAGTCGGCACTGATTCTCACCGCGGAAATTTCCGATGGCGATGAACTAGTTAAGACAATCCATGAATTTATGCGCAGGCGAAGCGCTGCGAAGAAGCCACTTCCATCATTAAGGATTGACCCTTATTCACTCTCTCATTAGATAGACTGCGCCTATGTCTATTCAAACCATCCGCCATTTCGGCGATCCGGTTCTAGTGACGCCGGCAAGCCAGGTTGAGACTTTCGATAAAGAACTACGCGTTTTGGTAAGAGATTTAACAGAGACGATGCTCAATGCTCCAGGTGCCGGTTTGGCCGCTCCGCAGATCGGTGTTCCTCTTCGCGTATTTGTATGGGATGTAGACGGCACGCTCGGACACCTCATCAATCCGACTCT
This sequence comes from Actinomycetota bacterium, assembly GCA_009699765.1. Taxonomy (GTDB): domain Bacteria; phylum Actinomycetota; class Actinomycetes; order Nanopelagicales; family Nanopelagicaceae; genus Planktophila. Next base: position 2,863 of record WLNN01000084.1, on the reverse strand, counting down.
CGATCTCAGTACTGATTTGCAAGAAGGTGATGAAGGATGTCTAAGTTTTCCGGATTTAGTTTATTCAACGCCTAGATCTATGCGTGCTGTTGCAAAGGGTCTAAATATGCACGGCGAACCGATACTTGTAGAGGGCACCGAACTTTTAGCGCGCGCCTTACAACATGAAACTGATCACCTCGATGGAATTCTTTTTATTGACAGACTCTCATCCGATGACCGAAAGCTAGCCATGAAGGAGATTCGTGAATCAGAGTGGTTTGGAATGGCAACGGCTCAGGGATTGGATCCAAAGATTAAGGTTTCCCCGCACGATCCTTTCGGTCGTGGCCTTTGATGCGATTGGCTGTTGCCGCTTCGCCTGAGGTCGCGATTCCGACACTCGAGGCACTTTTGGATTCAAAATTCTCGCTAGTCAGGGTTTTTTCGCAACCGGATCGACCATCAGGTCGCGGCAAGGTAATCACACCTACCGCCGTATCAACTTGGGCACTCGATCGCGAGATAGAACTTATCCGTCCCAATAGCATCGAAGAAATGGCTGCAAACCTTCTAGATATAGATTGTGTTCTAACAATCGGATATGGAGTTCTCCTTCCGACTCAAATTTTGGAAATCCCCAGATACGGTTTTTTGAACTTACATTTCTCATTGCTTCCACGTTGGAGAGGAGCTGCTCCAGTTCAACGAGCGATTGAAGCTGGCGATAGTCTCACCGGTGTTACAGTCTTTCAACTAGATGAAGGAATGGACACTGGTCCAATTTATACGATGCATCGATTTGCCTTAGATCCCGATATCACCAGTGATGAATTACTCGCAGAACTCGCCGATTTAGGGGTTATCGCATCTTTGGAAGCGCTCCAGATGGTGGAAGACGGAAAACGTCCAACGGCGCAAACTAGCCAAGGTGCAACACACGCGCGCAAACTAACTCGTGAAGAAGGGCGAATTGATTGGAACTTGTCGGCGGAGTTAGTGGGTTCGAAAATTCGAGCATTCACAAGTAATCCCGGGGCTTGGAGCATCTTCCGCGAGCTCCCTATCAAGATTGCTTCTCCGGTAGTTAGTGAAGTCAAACTTAACCCCGGTGAGATCGCACTTATCAATAGGCAAGTATTTATCGGCACGACTACAACAGCGCTTCAAATCGGTTCCATCACAACCGCTGGAAAGGCTCCAACACTGGCTCAATCCTGGGCCAACGGAATGCGACTTTTACCAGGGGAGAAGTGTGAGTAACTTTCCTCCTAAGCAATTTACCAGACCGAGACCTGATGGCGCGCGACTACTCGCATATGACGTGATCTCTGAGGTAAATCAACGCAATGGATATTCAAATCTACTTTTACCGCAAGCACTTGGAGCTTCACAACTAGATGAGCGCGATCGCGGTTTTGCAACCGAATTAGTGTACGGAACTTTACGCATGCAGGGTCTTTACGACCATATATTCGCTCAAATAAGCGATCGCCCTTGGCGTGATGTTGATGCCGATGTCGTTGATCTCGCACGCATGGGTGCGCACCAAATATTTACAATGCGAACACCTATGCATGCAGCAGTTTCAGCAACAGTTGATGTTGCACGCAAACAGTTAGGTGAGTCGAAAGGCAGTTTCATCAACGCGCTTATGCGTAAGGCGAGTGCTCGCGAACTACATGACTGGCTCGAACCAGTTCAATCAATTGTCGATGATATTGAGCGACTGGCGATTATTCATTCGCATCCTGAGTGGATCGTCTCTGCATACTTCGATCTTCTCAAAGATAGATCGCTGGTAGAGGCTGAACTTATCTCCAACAACACTCCTGCACAGCCGACTCTGGTCTCCTGGCCGGGATCTTCAACGCGAGAAGAACTTCTCGCGTTAGGTGCTACGGCTACTCCATATTCTAAATATGGAGCTAGATTCTCAGGGGCCCCAGGATCTCTTGAACTTGTTCGACATCGCAAAGCCGGAGTACAAGATGAGGGATCTCAATTAGTCGCAAATATTTTTGCCGAGGTGTCGAAGGCAAGTTCGAGTACCTTAGATTTATGTGCGGGTCCCGGTGGTAAAGCTGCCCTTATTGCACACATCGTTGAAGTTTCTGGACGCGATTTCACTGCCAATGAAATTTCCGAACCGAGAGCGAAGCTGGTTAAGAATGTTATTGGAAAGTTTGGCGTAATTACCGGTGATGGTAGAGAAATTGCTTCACACGGTCGCACATTTGACGCCATCATCGCCGACGTGCCATGTACTGGTTTGGGAGCACTACGTCGCAGACCTGAAGTTAGATGGCGCCGAACTATTAAAGATTTAGCTCCCTTACTGCAATTGCAGCAGGAGCTTACAGAGGCAGCTATATCTGTGCTGAACCCGGGAGGATTCTTTGCATACGCAACTTGCTCACCGCATTTTGCAGAGACCACTGGGCAAGTTCGTACAATTCTAAAGAATCATCCGGAACTCACATTGATTGATCTGACCCCACATCTGCCTGAAAATCTCCATGACGCAACACGTGATGGATCGCTATCCCTATGGGGCCATAAACACCAGACTGACTCGATGTTCCTCGCCATCTTTGAAAAACGGAAGTAATCTGAGGCTATGTCTGAAACTAATTTGGAGCTGCGATTAACTCCCAGCATTCTCAACGCGGATCGCTCAAACCTTGCACATGAGATCTCGCGGATCGCAGATGCATCAGATCTAATTCACCTAGATATTATGGACGATATATTCGTCCCAAATTTTACATTTGACTTTGATGCAGCGAGGGAAATAATCAATCTGTGCCCAGTCCCTATAGATTCTCATTTAATGGTTGCCGAAGTTGATGAGATAGCCATTCAATACGCGCAAGCAGGAAGT
>WLNN01000083.1 GCA_009699765.1 Actinomycetota bacterium | reverse complement strand
TTGCAGGGCAAGAGGGACTCGAACCCCCAACCGGCCGCTTTGGAGACGGCAACTCTAGCCAATTGAGCTATTGCCCTTCGCGGGAGATTTTTGGCGCGCCAAGGCGAGGAAAAAATTTCTCGTGAGCGTCGAAGTGTAGAGGCAGGGGCCTATGTGAGTAAAACCGGCCTCAGCCGGCAAGCGAGCACCCCGCCTCATAGGGCAGACTTACGCTCATGAGCAGAGTTTCAGCCCGAATCGCAGCAATCGCAGAATCCGCAACCCTTGCAGTAGATGCAAAGGCAAAGGCGCTTAAGGCAGCCGGTCGTCCCGTCATTGGCTTCGGTGCAGGCGAGCCAGATTTTCCTACACCTTCTTATATTGTCGATGCAGCAGCTGCTGCAACAAAGGTCGTAGCAAATCATCGGTACTCACCAACACCAGGTTTGCCTGAGCTACGCCAAGCAATCGTTGATAAGACTAAGCGCGATTCAAATTATGAAATCACTGTTGATCAGGTTCTTGTAACTAACGGTGGAAAGCAAGCTGTCTATCAAGCATTTGCAACAATTCTTGATCCAAATGATGAAGTAATTCTTCCTTCTCCGTACTGGACTACATATCCAGAAGCAATCAAACTCGCTGGCGGTAAGGCAGTTGAAATTTTTGCGGATGAGTCACAGAACTATCTCGTCAATGTTGATCAACTCGAATCAGTGCGCACCGGAAAGACAAAAGCTCTCTTGTTCTGTTCGCCATCTAACCCAACAGGTTCTGTCTATTCACCAGAGCAGGTAAGAGAAATTGGTCAGTGGGCGCTTAAGAACAATATTTGGATTATCGCTGATGAAATTTATGAACACCTGCTCTATGACGGCGCAACTGCGCCATCAATGCCTGTAATTGTTCCAGAGTTGGCCGATCAAACAATTATTCTCAATGGCGTTGCAAAGACTTATGCAATGACTGGTTGGCGAGTGGGATGGATGATTGGCCCTAAGGATGTCATCAAGGCTGCAACAAACCTTCAGTCACACTTATCATCAAACGTTGCAAACGTTTCACAGCGCGCTGCTGTTGCTGCCCTTTCCGGCAATCTTGATGCAGTTCATGAGATGGGTGTTGCATTCGATCGTCGTCGTAAATTAATCGTGGGACTTCTTAATAACATCCCTGGAATTGAATGCCCAACACCTCAAGGTGCTTTCTATGTTTATCCGTCAGTAAAAGGTGTTCTTGGAAAGACGATTCGCGGCAAAGTTGCAAATACATCTGCCGAGCTAGCAACAATCATTTTGGATGAGGTTGAAGTAGCGGCAGTACCTGGTGAGGCTTTTGGTCCCTCTGGTTATCTTCGTTTCTCATACGCAACAAGCGATGAAGATATTGTCGAAGGCATTGGGCGCATTAAGACTTTACTCACTGAGAAAAATTAGAACTTTCAATAAAATTGCATAAAAATGGCGGGGGCCACAATCCCCCGCCATTTCTATTTTGCGATATTAACCGTAGATCTTGTTCCAGTCTGCAATCTTGAGAAGGTAGTACTGGCCACCTTCGATAGCAGCTTGATCAAGAGCATCTGATGGTGCAGCCTCAAGTCGAGCCTTTGAAGTTGTTGCGTGCACCTGTGCATTGAAGAAGAAGTAAGAAGCTGAGTCACCAGACTTCTTCAAGAATGCGTTTGCGTTTACCATGCCTGATGATTCTTCATCAATTGTGATGAGTGAAGTTGCACCTGTTGCAAAGTAATCCTTATTGAATTCAGCTACTACACCGAGCTTTCCATCTGAGATTCGGTATGCAACGACGCGAGCTAAATGTGCATTGTTACCTGGATCTTCTTGAATCAAGATGTGGCCGCTCTCATCAATAGCCAAGTTATCTGGCTTTGATAGATAAGGAGCTTCTCCGCCGTTAAGTAGCATCTCAAGTGATGCGCCCTTGAGTGGGTTCTTCACATCAGCAAAAGTTAGACGCCATAGCGCTCCGCCGTCACGAGCAGTTGAAGACTCACTTGGGTTTGGAGCAGTTGCAATTGGATCCTTTGTCGATTGCGTTGTGATGAAGTAATAAACGTTAGGGTTCTTTGGATCCCACTCGCCATCTTCTACACGTGAGAATGTTGTGCCAGCACCTTGTGCTTGCGCTTGGACATCAGCAAACTCTGGATCAGTGTTAAGTGGGTTGAAACCAACTGCTGCCTTCTCGCCAATCTTGTAAGTTGAACGGAACTTAAGGTCTGTGCGGGCATTCTTTACAGAAATCGCATAAAGCTGGCCGTTTGAAAGGCCTGCCTTCTCTACGAAGTTAGCTCCAGTCTCTTGCTTTGTACCGAGGTACATATAGAGCTGTGAAGCCTTCTCGTCGCCATCTTCGTTCAACATAACAACTGTTGACTTACCTGAAGCTGGATTTGCGAGTGCATTTTCGTATCCGCCTAGACCCATCTTTGGAAGCTGGTAGCCATTTCCATTGGTATCGAATGCGAATGTACGTGAGTAATCGCTTCCTTCTTCAGATGTGAAGTACACAGCGCCGTTATAGCCGTATGTCTTCTTACCGCTCTTATAAACAAGTCCGCCAGCCTGCACAAGATTTGCAGAGCAGAAACGATTGAGACCGTTTGAGAAGTTTTCTGTTCCGAAAGAATCAAGAGCCGGGTAGCCAACTGGGGTAGTTTTCGTGGCATCAGTTGTGTAAGTCTTATTTGTGTAGTCATAGTAATAGACGGTGCTAATTAAATTATCTATTGCAGTAATTGAATTAGTAGTTGGGTTGTATGTGAGCTTTGAGATAGAAGATCCCCAAGTACCTGTTGCTTTCTTTCCGAGAGCAACAGTCTTATCTGTAAGTGACATTTCGTGATTTGAAAGAATTGTAAGTGTGCCATCTGCGTTCTTGAGCACGCCCATTCCGTCAGGAGTTCCGCGAAGAATTTTGCCAGAAATGACATCTCCTGAAGTTGCAAGAGTTGTAATTGTTGCTGCTTCATTTGTTGAAAGTACATATTGTGGGATTACGGCTGCGTGAGCAATTGGGGCAATTGCGAGCGAGCTGACTGCAATAGTTGCAGCGAAAAACTTTTTGCGCATTTCAAACCTTTCGATTGATTGGGTATGCGCAGTTTTGTTCTCTAGGGTTACCAAATGGTGAATTACACTGAAATGAAATGAGATTTTTGGGTTATCGAGACTTGAAGGCTTGGGGGGTTTTAGGTGTCCTAGTGACTACAAAGAGACGCCAACAAGATTAACTTCAGGTTCGAGCGTAATTCCGAACTTCTCTTGAACACTCGCACGCACTTCTCGAGCTAATTCAATAAGTTCTTCCGCTGTAGCGGACCCTGAATTCGTAAGTGCCAAGACATGCTTTGTACTAATTCTTGCGCCACCGTGCGCGCGCCCCTTATCAATTCCTGAATGTTCGATCAACCATGCTGCACTTGTCTTTACCCGGCCATCTGAAGTTGGCCACTTTGGGGCACCTTCGGGCAGAGTTGTTGCAATATCTGCAGAAACTATTGGATTAGTAAAAAATGATCCTGCAGACCATGAATCTTTATCATCCGGATTAAGCAACATTCCCTTAGCGCCTCGGAGCGCCATCACCGCCTTGCGCGTCTCGACGACGGAGGCTTTCTCCCCCACTGCGATGGATAACTTATTAGCAAGTTCTACATAAGTTATTGGTGATGAGATTTCACCCTGACGGAGTTGAAATTGAACCGATAGGACGATGTAACGACCTGGGGTGCGCTTAAAGATTGAGTTGCGGTATTCAAATTCGCACTCGCTATTTGTAAAAGTCTTGATTGCTTTCACTTGGCGATCGTATGTGCGTACTCGAGTAATGAATTCTGAAACTTCATGGCCATATGCGCCAATATTCTGGATAGGCGCTGCACCAACCGTGCCAGGAATACCGCTAAGTGTTTCAAGCCCTGCATAACCACGTGAAATCGTTGTCGTTACAAAATTATCCCAATTTTCGCCTGCTCCAATTGTGAGCGTTGCGCCGCTGCATGCATCTACTTCAGACTCACACTCAGCATTTGCAATGTGAATTACTGTGCCTTCAAAACCAGAATCAGAGATAAGTACGTTACTGCCACCACCGATAATTAATACTGGTGAATCTCCAGCTGCTTCAATTGCAGCAATTATCTCTGGCTCGGTGGAGACTTCAACGAAATTTTTCGCCGGACCGCCCACATGCAGTGATGTGTAATCGTGAAGATCGGCCATGGCCCTAGATTACCCGTCTTAAGTTATCTACGGGGACTCAGAATTGAGGTCTTACCGCGGAAACGCTCGAGAATTCGGTCGTAATTTTTCTTTGATTGCAGGTCGCGGTACTGCTCATCTGAATCGTGGTAGCCGTGGTGGCGATCCTGTTCGAGTGGTAAATCCATTTGCAGCAAACGTCCATTTGAATGGCGTAGAGCCAATGAAAATTCGATATCTGCATTTCGATAAAAGAGCGCACGGTTATTAAAGCCACGAGCAGCGAGAGCATCTTCGCGGTGCATTGCAATGAAATAGCTAAAGAGAACATCAACTTCGCCGGCGCCTTTGTCGTCCACGCTTCGCCAATCATCTTCTAGATTGATAAGCCCCCCGCGCCAACCAACTGCAACAAACTCACGCTTCTTAAGTTCTGTGAGCACAGGAGTAATAGCATCACCTGTAAATCTTGTTGATGGGTCCATAATGACGATGTATTCGCTAGTGACATTGCGCAAAAGAGCATTGGCGTTTTCCCCCCAGCCAAAATCTTCTGTAACGACTACTAGTGAAGTACGGGCATCGAGTTGATCTGCCAAAGTTCCGGCATCACCTAAAACCACCATGGTGATTGCGCAATCGCTCTTCTTCTTAATTGTCTGCAAGGTTGCGACCGCATCTTCGTGGAAGCCGTCGATAATCATCGCCACAGTAATCTCATATTTGCCAGAATTTATAGGACGGATATCACGAGTGGATTCGTATGTAGAAAAGCGCTTCTTTGCGCGGAGTTCGTATCCCCCAGCAACATCAACTACTTCAAAGCCTTGTGCGGCAATCTCTGCGCGAAGTTCATCTGATTTTGCAAAGTCTTTCTCTGCTCGAGCAGCCTGACGGGCACGAGCTAATTCGTGTACTGACTCTGGAGCGCTCACAGTGTGATGACTGCCTTAGCCATTCCTAAAACTTTTACTCCCGCAGAAGTTGCTGAAAGTGAAAGTGAAACTTTTCCGTCTGCAACATCAGTAACTGTGGCAGAGAGAGTGAGATCTACATCTTGACCAGCAGGGACGACAACTGGCTTAGTAAATCGAGCACCGAATTCAAGAACTTTTGCCGCACCGCCAGCAATATCTGAGACGTATTTTCCGGCAAGTGCCATTGTGAGCATGCCGTGGGCGATTACGTCGGGCAAGCCAACTGACTTTGCAAATGCTTCATCTTGATGAATCGGGTTTTGATCTCCGCTTGCATCTGCATATTGCTTGAGCAGTGCGCGATTAATTGCGAATACTTTCTCATCTAACACTTGATCCTTAATCATGCGCGGACCACCAGAGTCGACCATGAGGAAACAAGTAGCTCATCAGCCGATGAAATATCAGAACGAACAGAGATAATTTCGTTGCCGGCAACTTCGCGAGCGCTCTCGATTGTTGAGGAGCAAGTCAAAACATCGCCAGCTTTAATTGGGCGCTTGATATCGAATCTCTGATCACCATGAACAAGTCGATCCCATTTAATTCCAACTTCTGGGCTGGTAAGAATTGCCTCAGATTCATCGAGTGAGATTCGGATAGAAAATGTAGGGGGTGCAATAGTTGTAATTGTTTCGCCGATGACAGCACAGAAGGCATCGATTTCAGATTGAGAAACGGTAATTGATTTAGTACCAGGAAAGGTACGCCCGATGGAATCCGGGCTAATCATTAGCGGGTTTCGCGGTGAAGAGTTGAAGACTTACAACGAGGACAGAACTTCTTGAGTTCCATACGGTCTGGATCGTTGCGGCGGTTCTTCTTGGTGATG
>WLNN01000082.1 GCA_009699765.1 Actinomycetota bacterium | reverse complement strand
ACTTCGCAGCTCGACCACGACATGGGTGCTAAGAATGTTCACATCGGTCCTTCTGATTACATTCCATGGCTAGACGATCGCAAGTGGGCATATGTTCGCCTTGAGGGTCGCGCTTTCGGTGACGTGCCTTTGAACCTTGAATACAAGTTAGAGGTTTGGGATTCACCTAACTCAGCAGGAGTCATTATTGATGCTCTTCGTTGCGCAAAGATCGGTCTAGATCGCAAGATTGGTGGAGCGTTGCTCTCTCCATCTTCATACTTTATGAAGACTCCACCTGTTCAATACACAGATGAGCAAGCTCATGTAAAGACTGAAGATTTCATCTCAGGAAAGCTTGAGCGCTAATCTCTTAAATATAAACTCACTTAGATAAAGGAAAACCCCCGACGCCAATTGGTATCGGGGGTTTCCTTGTCCCTCAACCCTCCAACGGAGAGTTTGAGAGAGTTGGGGGCGTTAAATCGTCGCGTGTTCTGGGGTGCGACGAATATGTACGATGCCGGCGAGAGTGAGCACCAACATCAATAAGCCTCCGACAAGTGCAGCTATCGCTCCATACCCGGCGAGTGAGCCAAGAGTTCCAAATGCGTACGCAGTGAGAAGAGTTCCACGAAGCATATTTCCCTTAAATACAGTTTCGACGGTTGCGTCAGCTGCAGCTTTCTTATCTGGTGTTGCTGTGCGAGCTGCATCAGCCGCCTCTGAGTAAGTAGGCATCTTTGACATATGAAATGCAATGTAATGATCGGCATACATTTGTGCATCTTTACCAGTGGTCATCAATTTTCCACCGTGCTCTTTGAAATATGCAGTTACATCTGCAGACTCTGCGCTATTGCCTGTGGCTGCAGGAAATGTAATTAATTGGGCTTCTAATTGTGATGAGACTGAATCACTAGCGAAGGATGCTCCCCAGTTGGCCAATCCTGCGATTACAAATAAGAATGCAGCTAATCCCGCACCGACAGTTGTAACAATTTTGTCAAAAGTTTTTCTCTTCATAGTTCTCTCCAATTTCAATTCTTGTAGAACCGCTCAAAGCAATGAGCGCTACATTTATTGAACACCTAAGTGGAGGAGTTAAGAATGAAAAATGCGAGTGGTAGCACCTTCCCGTTTGTGAGTTAGTGCACTTCTCTATTGCAGATGCCTTGACCCTCGCCGTTTATTTCAAAGTGTGAGCAAGGTACGTTGAGTCGATCAAAGGCGGAGTCACCATAATGAGTTCGGTAAGCAAGGGCGAGCAAGACTCGAATGTTGGTCTCTCCATCAGAAATGATGTTGAACGCCTTTGCCGAACGCGAAATTGTGTTCTCGACAACTTTTTCGGTGTGGTTGGTATCACGGGCAATAGCCGCATTGGACTTGCCCTCACAAAGTAGCCCTAGGACTAATTGTTCAAATGGAGTGAGTTCTCTTGTTGTGATTGTTATATCTCTAGCCATGTTAGGACCTCTCCGTCGCTATAAACCTATTGTGCTCCTTCCCATTGGTATGTCCACCTCTTACACTCCATCCATGACTCAAATCACCTCTGAGATCTCGAACCAGGTGCAGGTAATTCGATTTAACCGCCCCGAGAAGATGAATGCGCTCACCCGGGATATGTATGCAGACCTAGCAAAGCTGTTGAGTGAGGCCGCGGGTGATTTTGCAGTCAGAGCGGTCGTTATTTCCAGCGTCGGAGATCATTTCACTGCAGGAAACGACATCATGGATTTTATGAGCAACCCTCCTACCTCGGAAGACTCAACGGTTGCAGCTTTTTTAAGCGCAATCCTTAATTTTCCAAAGCCTCTTATCGCTTCGGTAAAAGGAAATGCAGTCGGGGTTGGTACGACCTTGCTTCTGCACTGCGATGTTGTCGTTGCATCAGAAACTGCTGCGTTCTCGATGCCCTTTACTTCACTCGGCCTGGTTCCAGAGGCAGGGTCTTCACTTCTCTTTCCGGCGCTAGTTGGATACCAACGTGCTGCGAAAATATTTATGACTGGTGAAGTATTCGGGGCGCAATATGCGCGAGAGATTGGTTTGGTGGCCGAAGTTGCCACGGACTCAGATGCAGAAGCTATCGCTATTGCAGACAAGATTGCTGCGCAACCACCAACTGCAATAATCAATACAAAAGCTTTAATGAAAGCAAGTAAGCACGATGCGGTTGAAGCAGTCATGCGAGCAGAGTTTCAACTCTTCGCCATGGCCCTTGAATCCGAAGAGTTCGCAGACGCAGCAATGCGCTTTATGGCTAAGAAAGGAAAATAAATGTCTCTCGCAGGTAAAAGGATTTTTATCACTGGAGGATCACGCGGAATAGGACTTGCAATAGCTCTTCGTGCGGCTCGCGATGGAGCTTCAGTGGCTATTGCTGCAAAGACTGCAGACCCCAACCCAAAACTACCTGGAACTATTTTTACTGCAGCGGAAGAAATTCGAGCTGCTGGCGGAACGGCGCTGCCTATTCAGTGCGATATTCGCGATGAAAATCAGATTGAAGCGGCAATTCGTCAGACTGCGCAGGAATTCGGTGGAATCGATATTCTCATCAATAATGCAAGTGCCATCAATTTAACAAGGACTGAAGTAACCCCGGCAAAGCGTTTTGATTTGATGTTCGATGTCAATGTGCGCGGGACCTTCCTGACTTCACAAGCTGCTATTCCTTACTTGCGTGAATCTGCCAAGACTGGCGGGAATCCTCAGATTCTCACACTCTCACCACCTCTCTCAATGAAGGCGAAGTGGTTTAAGAACCATGTTGCTTACACAATGGCGAAATACGGGATGTCTATGTGTGTTCTGGGAATGGCAGAAGAATTCAAACGTGATGGAATTGCAGTCAATGCACTTTGGCCACGTACAGCAATCGATACAGCAGCACTAGCAATGATTCCAGGCGTGGATACAGCGGCGTGTAGAACTCCAGAGATTTTGGCAGATGCGGCATACATCATCCTTAATCGACCTTCGGCCGAATCAACTGGAAATTTCTACGTTGACGATGAAGTTCTTGCCAGTGAGGGCATTACTGATCTCGAGAAGTATTCAGTGGTCCCTGGAACAAAAGACTTCTTGCTTGATTTCTTCCTCGATTAATTCAGAGACGTCCAGCATCTTGCAAAGCACCTAAGAAAGTCTTTAGCTCGGTAGTCTTTGGCGAGTCAAAGATTTCTCTAGGAGTTCCTTCTTCAAGGACGGCACCGTTTGATAAAAATACAACTCTATCTGCGATACGTTTTGCAAATCCCATCTCATGGGTAGAAATAACCATTGTGATGCCATCTGCCTTTAGTTCTGCGATCAGCGATAGTACTTCGGCAATTAGGACTGGATCTAGCGCGCTGGTGACTTCATCGAGAAGAAGAATTTTTGGACCTGTAGCAATTGCGCGGAGAATTGCGACACGTTGTTGCTGCCCACCGCTCAATAAATTCGGGTAAGCATCTGCCTTATCTTCTAGGCCAAAGCGCTTAAGTAGTTCGTGTGCGCGAGCCTCTGCTTCCGCCTTCGATTTCTTCTGTACCAAGCGAGGAGCCAGCGTAATGTTTTCTAAGACTGTTAAATGAGGAAAGAGATTGAAAGCTTGGAATACTGAGCCGATTTTTCCTCGTACTAAATCCAGGTCTATTCCGTAAGTACTTATATCCTCACCATCGAGGATTATCTGACCATCGCTGAGTTCCTCTAAGAGATTTACGCAACGCATCAAGGTACTTTTTCCAGAACCACTTGCACCGATTACCACGGTTGCAGATCCTTGTGAAAAATCTAGACAGATATTGTCAAGGACTAAATGAGAACCAAATTCCTTGCGAAGATTCTTGAGTTGCAAAAGAGCGCCCATCAGAAGACACCTTGTGCTCTCTGCGCCTTATCTTGCCTGCGAATCAACCAGTCTGTGTAGCGAGTCAGTGGAATTGTCAAAAGAACAAAGAGCCCTCCAGCAACGAGGTACGGAGTGAAATTGAATGACTGCGCTGTTGCAATTCCAGCAGCGCGAATTGCATCAACTGCGCCAAGAACTGAAATCAAACCTGAATCTTTTTGAAGTGAGACGAGATCATTAAGCAGTGGGGGAGTTACATTGCGAAAAGCTTGAGGCAATACAACATGCTGAAGTGTCTGACTTTGTGATAGCCCCAGCGCTCTAGCGGCTTGGCGCTGCGTTGGATTAACACCTTCGATACCAGCTCGAATTACCTCGGCTACATATGCCGAATACGTAAGGACCAATGCAACCGTACCCAGAAATACCGCTGAGTTTGGAACGTATGGAAGTCGCAGACCAGGGATGCCTAGTCCGACCAGAAAGAGCACGAGCAAAAGAGGCATTCCGCGGAAAATATCTGTATAGATCGTCGCAATAAGCCTTAATGGATATAAAACTGGAGCGGTAGTAGTGCGAGCAATAGCAATCGCTAAGCCGAAAATTAGAACAAAGAACTCAGCAATTAAGAGAACGCGCAAATTGAGCAGAATTCCTTGAAAGATGCGAGGAAAAGATTTCTCTGCGTAATGCCAGTTAAAGAATGATTCACGTACTGCTGCAAAACCTTGAGCATTGACGACGATGGCAGTCAGAACTAAGCCGACAATCAAAGTACTCAGGAGTGCAATTGCCGTAGAACGGCGAGAAGCTCGACGCCTCGCTTCTTCGCGTTGAATTTGCAACACAGAAGGTGAGTAAGACATCGAGCTTCTCGCTTGTCTAACTAATTACTTTAGAACTGGCGCATCGACACCAGCAGCGAGCCACTGGTCTTCGATCTTTGCCAACGTTCCATTTTCGCGGAGTCTATCTACAGCCTTTGAGATATCTGCAGTTAGCCAGCTTCCCTTTGAAAGGACCAGACCAAATTGCTCGCCACCGGCCTTTGCTGGGAATTGACCGACAATCTTTCCATTTTCAAGATCGACTGCGGTGATGTAGAAAGCTGTTGGTAGATCGACGACAAGACCATCAATCTGACCATTAGCAAGCGCCTGCTTTGCAACATCGTTGGTATCAAAGACTGCAGCTTCCTGCGTTGGCTTGATGACATCGGTAATAGTTGCGTAAGAAGTTGTGCCAACTTGAGCGCCAAGCTTTGCGCCCTGAAGATCTGCAATTGAGTTAGCATTTTCAATCTTAGAACCCTTAACGGTGATGACGGCCTGAGTTACATCGTAGTAACCAGTTGAGAAATCAATAACCTTTGCGCGCTCTGGAGTGATTGAGAATTCGTTGATATCGAAGTCGAAGTTACGGCAACCTGGTGCAACAACATTGTTAAAAGGAACTCGAACCCATTCAACTTTATCCTTCGCGTATCCAAGTTCGTCTGCAACTGCGTATGCAACAGCAGCCTCGTAACCTTTTCCAGTTGTTGGATCGTTGTTATCGAACCAAGGGCCATAGACAGGCTCATCAGTTGCGATTGTAAGTACGCCTTCTTTGACCTGAGGGCAAGCTGCTGCCTTCTCGGAGCCACAAGATGTAAGTGTGATCGCAATGAGTGCAGCTAGAGCTGCGGCTGCGATTTTCTTCTTTGAAATAGATTTCTGGATTGACATTTCTAACCTTTCGAACGCGCTTGCTATGACGACTTGTCATAACCTGGTCTTCACTCGGGGGCACCCCAGCGCCGTTAAGGTTTGGCATTGGCAGGGTTGCCGATCAAATTGCCGGTGCATTATTTGATACTCGGGACCGAGCAGAACCTTACCAATGAGGCCTTCACCTTAGAAATCGCCCGCAATGGGCAGGTGCGAAAGGGGTGCAACAAGGTTGCCGAGCTGCCTAACCGGCTCGAGTAACTACTTCTTCAGATCGGCAGGAAAGCGTCTGAGCCAGAGGACTCCCAATAAACCCGAAAGCAGAGCGGCCAGAAATAGTCCAGAGCGAATCTGAGCAAGAACTGCAGTATCGCTAATCGCGATTTCGGCAATCACAAGCGAGACCGTCATACCCATTCCGGATAAAAATCCAACACCTACAACTTCGCGAATATCTAGGGCTGATGGCAAGCGCAAAGGAGTGAGTCTAATTAATAGTGCAGTCGTAAGCGTGATGCCAATTACTTTGCCAATTACTCTGGCGACAATTATTGAAATAGATGTATTACTAGTAAAGCTATCGAACTCAATTACAGAGAAGAGATTTATCCAGATGTAAATAGGGATAACTGCAAATGTAACTGCGGGGGCAAGGTATCTCAGAAAGAAGTTT
>WLNN01000081.1 GCA_009699765.1 Actinomycetota bacterium | reverse complement strand
GCCTTGCAAAGCGTGACACCATTCAACATGCTTTAAGTGGAGTAATTGGAACTCTTATTTGTGCTTGGTTTGCTAATCGAACTGGCAATCCAAGTGATGTATTCCTTCCAAAACTTCTCATAAACCTCATCTACGGAACTGTCTACCTCATCGCAAATATTGCGGGTTGGCCTGTAATTGGATTAATGCTCGGACCGATTCTTGGTGAAAATCTCTCGTGGCGCCGGGACCCAGCAAGAAAAGCCGCTTATGTACGTGCGGGATGGTTGTGGGTTGGGCTCTTCTTCTCACGTTTGATTGTCCAGTATCCAATTTATAAGAGTGGAAATCTCAATTTATTAGGATCGGTAAACCTTGCAATGGGTTACCCGCTCTTTGCGGCAACTGCCTACGGAACATGGCAAATCGTGCGCGCCGTACCTGTTACAAAACCTTAATTACTGGCTATAAAGCAGGCCTTCAACAAGCCCTCGGCTGCTGTTGATGCAACGAAGAGCAGCTCGTCTCCTGCAATAAATACATCACTTGGAGCAGGCGTTACCACGCGTCCATCTCGAACTATTGCAGCAAGAGATGCATCGTCAGGGAGTGTGACTTCTTCGACAGTTTTTCCAATACACATTGAAGAATCAGGGAGTGTAATTTCAACAAGATTAGCTTGGCCTTTGCGGAATGAGAAGAGGCGAACAACATCTCCAACACTTACCGCCTCTTCAACGAGTGCAGCGATAATTCGCGGCGTCGATACGGCCACATCCACACCCCAAGAATGATCAAAGAGCCATTCATTCTTAGGATGATTGATTCGCGCAACTACACGAGGAACTCCGTACTCGGTCTTCCCTAAGAGGGAAGCTACAAGATTTACTTTGTCATCGCCCGTTGCAGCTACAAGTACTTGGCAGTTGTGAAGATTGGCTTTATCAAGTGATGCAATTTCACAGGCATCTGCCATTAGCCACTCGGCATCAGGAACTGACTCGAGTTTTAGGGCCTTTGGGTCACGGTCGATGAGAAGAACTTGATGACCATTGTCGAGAAGTTCGCGAGCAATAGCACGCCCAACATTTCCTGCACCAGCGATAGCGATACGCATTACTTAAGCCTCCGGTGACTTTCCGAGAATTATTTCAACGCCTGCAAGATCTTCATCTCTGACAGTGACATGAATTAAATCGCCATCTTGTAGAACTGTGCTCTCATCAGGGATCAGTCCCTCACCGAGGCGAGTTATAAATGCCACGCGAGCTTCGATTGCCTTCTCAATTTCAGCAATAGCGCGCCCAAACCAATCAATATGCGGATGCACCTCAGTGAGTTGTACAGTTCCGGTTGCATCCCTCCATTCAGAGCGAGAACCTTCTGGGACCAATCGACGCATTATTTGATCTGTAGCCCAAATAACTGTGGCAACAGTTGGGATACCTAAGCGTTGATAAATTTCGGCGCGACCTGGGTCGTAAATTCGCGCGACCACATTCGTTACGCCATAACTTTCACGTGCGACACGAGCCGCCAAGATATTTGAGTTATCGCCATTACTGACGGCAGCAAATGCATCTGCACCTTCAATACCTGCCTCGAGCAAGGTATCTCGATCAAAACCAACGCCTGTGACGGTGCGACCTTTGAAATCAGGTCCAAGTCGGCGAAATGCCTCCTTGGATTGGTCAATTACTGCAACTGAATGGCCGTTGGCTTCTAGCTCAAGTGCGAGCAATGAACCCACGCGACCGCAACCCATGATGACTACGTGCATGGGGCTAACTTACTCCTTTACTCTTATCTACATGACCGAATCAAAGAGAAAAGCGCTCCAAATTGGCGAAATTCTCAGGGTAGAGATTGAGAAGGTCGCCCATGGGGGACATTTTATTGCCCGCCATGAAGGAGCCGTGATTTTTGTCCGTCACGCGATCCCAGGCGAAATTGTTGAGGTGCGGATTACCGGGCTTGATAAATCTTTTGCACGAGGCGATGTTATTGCCGTAATTGAAGCTAGCCCAGCACGTGTAAATGCGCCGTGTGAATACGCAGGCAATTGTGGAGGATGCGATTTTCAACATATCGCAATCGATAAACAAAGAGAGCTTAAGTCAGAGGTTATTGCTGAGCAATTCGCACGTATCTCTAAGATGGAAGTTGATGTTGTTGTTGAAGAGGTTTCACCAGCACTTCATTGGCGTACTCGTTACGCAGCATCATCGAATGTGTCAGGTGAGTTAGGGTTTAGTGCAATTCGCAGTAATACGGTAATTCCAATATCGAGTTGTCCGGTTCTGATTCCTGACATTGATTTCCCTTCGCTTTCACGTGAAAGAATTGGCAAATCAAAACGGATAGAAGTTGCTATCAGTTCTAGTGGTGAAAGATCAGTCGCGGTAATGGATGTGCGCAAAGGGCGCGAGGAGAAACGGCCTGAGGTAACTATTATTGAGGGAGGTGACTTCCTTAATTATGAGGTTTCATCTGCAGAAGGAGTTCGCAATTACCAAGTTAGTCAATCTTCTTTTTGGCAGAGCAATATAAATGCACCAGAAAAATTAGTTGAAGCAGTTCTGGATTTTGCAAACTTACAGTTAGGCGAACATCTACTCGACCTATACGGTGGTGTTGGGCTCTTTGCCGGAGCGGCATTGCCCCTAATTGGCAGTCAAGGGCGAATTGATATCATCGAAGGAAGTTCAATTGCGACATCTGATGCGCGCCGAAATTTTGAAAGCGAGGCAAATGTTTATATTCATACTGGAGATGTGGCAAAAGCGATTCGCTCAGTCGCTACTGCTGATGTCATTGTTCTTGATCCACCTCGAACAGGTGCTGGCAAGCCAGTCATCGAATCACTTGTGAAGATAAAGCCACGAGCGATTATCTATGTTGCATGTGATCCAGCTGCCCTTGCGCGCGACACTGGATATCTTCAGGAATTGGGCTATCACTTAGAGGCAATCAGGGCTTTCGACCTATTTCCAATGACACACCACATTGAAGCTGTTGCACTGTATAGCCCTCGTAAGGTATCTTGACGTCAAGATACTTTTAACGAAACGGTGCTCCTGATGAGTAAGAACTCCCTTGGTACAAAGAAGAACCTCGCTGTTGCGGGTAAGGAGTTCGAGATATTCGATATCTCTGCCGTAGAAGGCTCCGATAATCTGCCTTTCTCATTAAAGGTGCTACTTGAAAATCTTCTCCGCACCGAAGATGGCGCAAATATCACAGCCGAACATATTCGAGCCCTTGCGCAATGGGATCCAACTGTAGAGCCAGATACAGAAATTCAATTTACTCCAGCCCGAGTCGTTATGCAGGATTTCACTGGAGTACCTTGCATTGTAGATCTTGCAACAATGCGTGAAGCAATTGTCGAACTCGGGGGAGATCCTTCCAAAGTAAATCCACTTGCACCCGCTGAGCTTGTAATTGATCACTCTGTTATTGCGGATGTTTTTGGAACAAAAGATTCCTTCGAGAAGAACACTGATATCGAATATGAGCGAAATCGTGAGCGTTATCGTTTCCTTCGTTGGGGACAGGGCGCATTTGACGAGTTCAAAGTCGTCCCACCTGGAACGGGAATTGTTCACCAAGTAAATATTGAATTTCTAGCACGTGTAATTATGACTCGAACAGTCAATGGCGTACTGCGCGCCTACCCAGATACCGTTGTCGGTACAGATTCGCACACCACAATGGTCAATGGACTTGGAGTACTTGGCTGGGGTGTTGGCGGAATTGAGGCAGAGGCTGCGCTATTGGGTCAGCCAGTTTCAATGTTAATTCCACGCGTTGTGGGTTTTAAGCTCAATGGATCATTGCCAGTTGGAACGACTGCAACAGATATGGCTCTTGTTATCACTGAAATGCTTCGCAAGCATGGTGTAGTTGGAAAATTTGTTGAGTTCTATGGCCCGGGTGTCTCGGCAGTACCGATGGCAAACCGCACAACTATTGGAAATATGTCTCCTGAATATGGATCAACATGTGCAATCTTCCCAATTGATGAAGAGACTCTTCGATATTTACGCCTTACCGGTCGCAGTGAAGAACAAGTATTACTGGTCGAGAGATACGCCAAGGCGCAAGGAATGTGGTTTGACCCATCAGCTGCTCCACGATATTCAGAGCATATTGAGCTTGATTTATCGACAGTGGTTTCTTCAATTGCTGGCCCGAAGCGCCCGCAGGATCGAATTTCCTTGTCGGATTCAAAGACGAAATTTGAGGAAATTCTTCCCACCTACTACACCGATAAAACTGGCAAAGATGCATACCCAGTTGCAGTAGGAGAGAAGAAGACAACTATCAAGAACGGTGATGTTGTCATCGCTTCCATAACTTCCTGTACCAATACTTCAAACCCATCTGTGATGCTTGGAGCTGCTCTGCTTGCCAAGAAGGCGGTTGATAAGGGGCTCACCTCAAAGCCTTGGGTTAAGACAACTCTTGCTCCTGGATCAAAAGTTGTTACTGATTACTACGATCGCTCTGGCCTTACTCCTTATATGGAGGCACTTGGCTTCAACCTTGTTGGTTATGGGTGCGTAACGTGTATCGGCAACTCTGGCCCGCTACCAATTGAAATTAGCAAGGCGGTCAACGAGCATGACCTCGCAGTTACTGCGGTCCTCTCTGGAAACCGTAACTTTGAAGGACGCATTAGTCCCGATGTGAAGATGAATTATCTTGCATCGCCTCCACTAGTTGTTGCTTATGCACTTGCTGGCACGATGGATCATGATTTTGTTACAGATGCACTTGGTAATGATAAGGAAGGAAATCCTGTCTTCCTTAAGGATATCTGGCCTACAGCGCAAGAAATCCAAGATGTAATTGATTCGTCAATCTCATCCGATATGTTTAAGAAAGATTATGCGAGTGTTTTTGATGGTGACCATCGCTGGAAATCCCTCGACACACCAACTGGAAAAACTTTCGAATGGGATCCAAAGTCTACCTACGTACGTAAGCCGCCATACTTCGACGGAATGCCTGCAGAGCCAACACCGGTAACTGATATTGATGGTGCACGAGTATTGGCAATTCTCGGAGACTCAGTAACAACCGATCACATTTCACCAGCTGGAAATATCAAAGCTGATTCACCAGCCGGTAAGTATCTCGAAGCCAATGGTGTTGATCGAAAGGACTTCAATTCTTACGGATCGCGTCGTGGCAACCATGAAGTGATGATTCGCGGAACATTTGCCAATATCCGTCTTAAGAATCTCTTGCTAGATGGAGTTGAGGGTGGTTTTACTCGTAATTTCCAAAGCAATGGCGAGCAATCAACTATTTATGATGCATCAGTTGCATATCAAGGAGCTGGCGTCCCACTTGTTATTCTTGCGGGCAAAGAATACGGCTCTGGCTCTTCTCGCGACTGGGCAGCTAAAGGGACAGCGCTCCTTGGTGTCAGTGCTGTAATCGCTGAGAGTTTTGAACGTATCCATCGCTCAAATCTGATTGGAATGGGTGTTCTGCCATTGCAATTTATCGATGGGCAAAATCCTGCATCGCTGGGACTCAGTGGTGAGGAAATCTTTACGATCACTGGAATCACCGCTCTCAACACAGGTGGCGTTCCGAAGGAGGTCACTGTCACTGCTGGCGATAAGACCTTTAAGGCGAAGGTACGTATCGATACGCCAGGCGAGGCTGATTACTATCGCCATGGTGGAATCATGCAGTACGTTCTACGTTCTCTGCGCGGGTAACTTACACTTACCCCTATGCTCGAAAAGATGACTGGTCCCGCGGATCTCAAAGCACTGAGCACTGCCCAACTGACAGAGCTCTCAGCAGAGATCCGTGACTTCTTAGTAGAAAAAGTCTCTCGAACTGGCGGGCACTTAGGGCCAAACCTTGGTGTTGTCGAACTTACGATCTCTATCCATCGCGTCTTTGATTCGCCAAAAGATATCGTCTTATTCGACACTGGTCATCAAAGTTATGTTCACAAAATTGTTACGGGCAGAGCAAATCAATTTGATAGTTTGCGCCAACGCGGGGGATTAGCCGGATACCCAAATCGTCGCGAATCCGAACACGATGTCATCGAGAATTCACATGCTTCGACTGCGCTCTCTTGGGGTGACGGAATCTCTCGAGGTTTCTCACTTACCGGACAGAGTGATCGACATGTTGTGGTCGTAGTTGGTGACGGCGCCCTCACGGGTGGAATGTCATGGGAAGCGCTCAACAATATTGCAACTGCAGGCAAGCGAAATCTTGTCATTATTGTTAATGATAATGAACGCTCATACTCGCCGACCATTGG
>WLNN01000080.1 GCA_009699765.1 Actinomycetota bacterium | reverse complement strand
GGCCACGAAGGCCATGAAGAAGTTGAAGGAACTGCCGGTGAAGCACCTGGTCAAGTTCGAGTAGTGGATGGATTAGACGGCGCTCGTAATGTGCAACCAACTCCAGGCAAGAATTTAATTTGGCTAAGCCAAACAACTCTAAGCGTCGATGAGACCCTTGAGTCAGTTGCAATTCTTAAAGAGCGTTTTCCAGAAATCGCATCACCTCCGTCAGATGACATTTGTTATGCAACCCAGAACCGTCAAGAAGCGATCCGTGGAATTGCAGCACAATCAGATTTAGTTCTTGTGGTCGGCTCCACTAACTCGTCCAACTCTGTGCGCCTAGTTGAGGTTGCACTCGAATACGGAGCAAAGGCCGCCTACTTAGTTGATTTTGCATCAGAGGCAAAGGATGAATGGCTAGTAGGTGTTGAGACTGTAGGAGTAACAAGTGGTGCATCGGTTCCAGAAATCTTGGTGCGAGATCTCCTTAAGTGGCTCGAGATGCATGGTTTTCATGATCAGCAAGAAGTAATGGCAAAGGAAGAATCACTCACCTTTGCGCTTCCACAAAATCTTCGCACCGAACTTAAGGCAGCCGGAAAAAAATGAGTTCGCTAGCCAACCTTCCCCAAGGCCCGCTAGCAATTAATATTTTCGAGCCAGATGCATATGAAGGCTCATATAAGGGCGATGCAATACTCGTTCATGGCTTCACAGGCAGCAAAGAAGATTTCGATTACATCGGCCCGCTCTTAGCTAAATGTGGATATCGTGTATTTGCTCCAGATAATCGGGCGCAACACGAATCTCCAATAGCCGAAAATGACTCTGCCTACACTTCACAAGCCCATGGTCGTGATGTTGTTGATCTGGTTCGACATTTCAATCTTGATCGCCCACATCTTTTTGGCCATTCATTTGGTGGATTAGTTGCGCAATGTGCTGTTCTTCAAGCTCCCGAACTCTTTCGTTCGCTAACACTATTTTGTAGTGGGCCTTCTGCACAGCCAACACCGAGATTTTCTGCCCAGCTTGCAAAAGACCTTCCGGGAAAGACAATGCAAGAGGCATGGCAAGAATTTGCCGAAGAGATGTATGTGAATCATCCTCGTAAAGAACTGATGAAGAAGCGCTGGCTTGCAAATGATCCACTTTCTTTGCTCGTCCATGCAAGAGAATTGGCAACCTTTGAATCAGTCCTCAGCGAGATTGCGGCTAGAAAAATTCCTGCCCATGTTGTTTATGGCGAAAACGATGATGCTTGGCCGCTGGAAATGCAGAATGAGATGGCAAAGGATTTATCTGCCCAACTGAGCATCATTAAGGACGCCGGTCATTGCCCTAATGAAGATCAACCAGAAGCGGCAGCTAAAGTCATTGCCGACTTCTGGGATGTCACCCCTCATGTAAGATTTGAGTCAGCCAACTAAGAAAAGAGAGATTCCATGGGCGCTTGCCAATGCGGTTACACCAGAGATGAAGAGAAGAACTGCGACGGAACACATAAAGTGGTCAAGGCGGTAAAAGCAGATTTAGCTGAAAAGTTAGAAGCTAATGGTTTTCCACATGCAGCTGAATATGTGAAGAACAACTAGCTCTTTTCTACGCTTCGCCTTATTACTCGTTGGTTTAAAAATCTTATAAATTTATATACCTCCTTAACTCAAATTTCGAGCTTTTCCTGATATTTTATAATATGCAACCGACCGTGAAACTTAGTAAAGATCAACATATCTGGGCTTACAACGCAGATATGAAGCCCGTGGTTTCAGTTGAGCCAGGAACCGTAATTGAAATTGAAACGTGGGATTGCTTCACTGGCCAAGTCCAAAAAGAGTCAGATACCCTTTTAACTCTAGATATGACGCGCATTAATAGTGCGACCGGACCTATTGAAGTTATTGGCGCAGAACCCGGTGATTCGCTCTCAGTCACAATCATTGATATCAAACCTGGCCCACAAGGTGCCGGAATGGTTATCCCTCAGTGGGGACAGCTAATTGATAAGGCAATGTCTCCACAGACTCGCATCTTCCAAGTTAAAGATGGCGTGATAACTATGGAATCAAATGGCGTTACTTTTCCAACTCGTCCCATGTTTGGTGTGATTGGTGTTGCGCCTGCTTCGGGTGAAATCGGAACATTCTTTGCCGATCGTCACGGTGGCAATATGGATGATCATTTAAATGGAATCGGTGCGACCGTGCATCTACCTGTATTTCAGCCAGGCGGGCAGCTTGCAATCGGCGATATGCACGCATCTATGGGAGATGGAGAAATTTCTGGCACCGGCGTTGAAATTGGCGGAACAGGATTAATCAAAGTTGATCTCATTAAAGGTAACGCCGCTGGCTGGCCAGTAACAGAGCTCAAGGATTCTTGGGTTACTCACGGAACAGCAAGCAACATTCAGGATGCTTTAAAGCATGCTTGCGATGAAGCAGCGAAGTTATTGGTAGATGAGTGGGGATTCACTATCGAAGATGCATTCATCTTCCTATCAGTCGCTGGCGATCTCGGCATTGCGCAGAACTGTCATCCAATGCCAGATGGGTTTGCAGTCGCCAAGATGCGCGTTCCGAAAATCTCTCGCGCTCCGAAACCTTTTAAAATCTAAAAGAAATACCTAGGCATTCGAATGGATTCCTGGCGCTTGAAAATGCAAGAAAATGGAAAAGGAGAAAATAAGTGGCACAACTAGAAAAGAATGCCGTTGGCTTACGAGAAGTCGTATTCCAATCAATCTGTTCGATGGCCCCTGGAGCAGCGATTGCTGCATCCATTCCCTTCGGGTCCCCCCTTGCAGGAGGAGCGCTGCCACTCGCAGTTGTCTTCGCCTTCTTCGGAATCTTTTTCACCGCATCCAGCATTGGACAACTCGCGGCTCACATTCCTTCAGCAGGTTCTGTTGCAACATATAGCGCAGTAGGACTTCGCCCTTGGGTTGGCTTCTTAGTTGGTTGGGCATATGCAGCGGTTGAAATTCTGATTGTTCCGCTTGTGATGCTTC
The DNA here is from genome assembly GCA_009699765.1 of Actinomycetota bacterium. Taxonomy (GTDB): domain Bacteria; phylum Actinomycetota; class Actinomycetes; order Nanopelagicales; family Nanopelagicaceae; genus Planktophila. Next base: position 3,370 of record WLNN01000080.1, on the reverse strand, counting down.
AACTTGGCTTCACTGTTGCAGGAGAATGGAATTCAGAACAATCTTCATTCTCAACTGGCAACTGGTGGATCTTTACAGTACTAGGCACACTCCTTGTTGGATACATCGTCTATAAGGGCGTTCGTTCATCTGCTCGCACTGGCGTCATTCTTGGTGCGATTGAAATTGGAGTGTTCCTAATTGTTGGAATCATTCTCGTTATCAAGGCTGGTTCAAATAACGACCTCGCAGTCTTTTCACCACATTATGCAAATGCAACTGGTTTTGAAGGTTGGTCCGGTGTTATTGCAGGATCTGTCTTCTGCCTTCTTGCATTCTCTGGCTTCGAAGCAGCAGCTCCATTAGCTGAAGAGACCGAGAACCCACGTAAGAACATTCCAAAGGCAGTTATGTATGCAACGCTCTCTATCGGCGCACTTTATGCATTCACAACTTACGCTGCAGTTGTTACATTCGGTCCAGAGAAGTTCAAGGATTTCGCTGCTTACAACAACGGCGCACCATGGGATGAAGTCGCAAAGGGTGTAGGAACCATCTTCTGGATTCTGGTCCTCTTTGCAATTATCAACTCAACTATCGCTAATGCAAATGCTGGTGCAAACGTATTTACACGTACTGCTTTTGCTTTTGGTCGCGCTGGAGTATTTCCAAAGATGCTCGCTGAGATTGATTCTAAGCATAAGACTCCACGTAACGCTGTTATCGTGCAGTTAGTTGTTGGTCTGGTGCTAGCACTTGGACTTGGTGCGAAGTACTCACCACAGACTGCTTTCGGAATCATTGCAACTGGTCTCGTAGTTGCCGTAGTTCCTGTTTACATGATTGCAAACCTCGCTTGCATTGGTTACTTCACCAAGCATCGCAAGGATGAGCGCCACCCAGTAATCCACATCCTCGTTCCAATCATTGGCTTCCTATTCTTGATCCCTGGCTTCTTCAATGCAGCAGGAATCACAGGTATGCCAGGTCTTAGCTTCATCGTCTCTCTTGCATCACCGCTTACTTATGGTGCCTATGCAATGGGTATATGGATGATCCTTGGACTAGTCGCGCTCGGTTACTTATCATCTAAGAAGCCGGAAGCGATTAAAGAGGTTGCAACAATCCACGGTTAAATCGCTTAAAAAGAGCGCCCCTCAGGTTTTCCTGAGGGGCGCTCTTTTTTCTTAACTTTGCAAAGAACGGGATGCATCTCACACACTTTCAAGATGCGGACCAATTAGGTCGCCTTTATTGTTTTGCAAATCAATTAGTAAATCATGAGCAAAGCAACGGGGAGAAGATGAAAAAAGTAGTTGCAGTAATTTCAATCATATTTCTAACGTTTGGGACATACCCTGCAGATGCTGCAGCAAAGGTAAAGGTCTTGAACTCAAACAAGATTTCTACAAAGACAGGGCTAGTTACAATCACTGTCTCTGGACTGGCAAAAGATCACGGGATCTATATTTCTCAGTGCATGGGAATCGAAAAAAGTAAGACCGCTCCAGCTGCGTGTAATCCAGCGGAAACTTCGAAGTTATGGGTTTCAAATGTGGCTGCAGACCAGAAGATGGGCGCTAAGCCAGGCACAGGTAAATTAACACTGAAAGTTGATAAGTACTTTAAGGATGGCGACTGCATTCATACGAAGTGCATTATCTACGTAACAAATGATCACAACGCTGCTGATAAGAGCACTTATCAAGCAATTGGCTTCAAATTTGGCGGTATAAATCTCTTCTAGATTGCCGATGATTAAGAGTTAGCGGAGACCTGTCCTAGAGAATTTTTCGAAGGGCGGGTCTTCGCCTTTTCATTAAGGAATTGATACCAGCCGTAAGCTGCAGCAATCAACAAGAATGGTGCAACGCTGGCAAGAGATGAAATGAAGTCCACTCCAACGCGAGAGATGCTGATTCCATCTGTAGCCAGCGTGTAGATAAATGTTATGGCCGCATATGCAAGCGGCGGTGTAACGGCTGTGACAAAGCGAGTGCCTTTACGGCCGTATGCAACGCCGCCATATGTAACGACAATCAGAACGAAACCAGAGAGAAATCCTGTGCCGCCACGAATTACTAATTCGGCAAGAGTAAAGAGTGCGATAAAGAAGCTCTGCAGGACAACGATGCCCTCTTTCTTAAGGCCAGGACCAGCAATCTCTGGCTTTTTAAAAGTGATCTTCTTCTCTGACATCTCTTACTCCTCGACTATTTCAACATCAATAAAATCATCAGCATCTACAAGCTCAGGATTATTGAGCTCGCGAACATTTGCAGGGGCTTCAGGATAGGCGATTGCAAGCTTTTCCTTATCTCCTGCAACACCAAGTGCGCTGATTTTCTTAGCTGGTGAGAGCACGGTCTTCTCAGCGGTTGGAATTAAATCCTCATATGCCTTTGAGGTGTTATTAATTGCCTTACCTACAGCGACAATCTTGCTATGTAGCAGAGTGATGTTCTTTAAGAACGTTGAAGCGACCTTGGTGATGTCATCGGCATTTTCGGCAAGCTTATTACGTGTAAAAATATGGCCGACGGTGCGAAGTAACGCCATCATTGAAGTTGGTGTGGCAATTGTTACACCAACCTTAAAGGCTTTCTCAAGTACCTGTGGATCAAGGCGAAGTGCCTCTGCGAGCAATGTCTCAAATGGAAGGAATAGAACTACAACGTCTGGCGAACCTGCTGATTTGTGATAGCCGCGCTTAGATAGCGCATCAACGTGCTTGAGTAAATCTTTCGTGTGAGCAAGTAGAAATTCATCGCGCTCATCTTGATCTTCAGTTGCGAAAGCATCGAGGAAGCGATCAAAGGGAAATTTTGAGTCGATAAAGATGCGTGAATTGCCAGGCATCTTGACTGTGACATCTGGAATACCAGAAGAGTCAGCATCTGTTGTTGAACGCTGCGCATCAAATTCAATACCTTCACGCAACCCAGCATCTTCTAGCAATAATTCGAGTTGAGCTTCGCCAAATTTTCCACGTGATTGCGAGCTAGATAACGCACCAGCAATTTTTCGCGTCTCATCAAATAGTGATGTTGAAGCAAGGCGCATCTCATTGATTGTGCTCTTGAGTTCGCTCTCAGATGCAACACGCTTTTCGGTCGCATCTTGTGCTTGCATGCGCATGCGTTCGACAGTGGTTTTCATCTCTTCCATCTGCGTTGCAATCTTTGCCTGGCTTTCATTTTTGCCTTCTGCATCCTTGAGGCGCTCTTCACTCTTTTCGAGCAACGCTTTTAGAGTTGCAACATCACCAGATGTTGATGATCCTTGAGAGCGACCAAACCGGATACCGATAGCAAGGCCTACGAGAAGGCCAATTAATAGAACTGCTGAGATAACTAGTGCGTTTGACATAGGTATATCGTCGCAGGCGGGG
>WLNN01000008.1 GCA_009699765.1 Actinomycetota bacterium | reverse complement strand
GCCTTATTCATTGATTTCCCCTAAGTTTTACGCGTAAATAATTAAGCTTTTGCTTAACTGCGTAAAACATAAGCCTTATAAGGGGGTGAGAGCGTTATTGCTCTGCGCGTGTCGCAATAATTTATTTTCTAAATATTGCTGTATTTATGCGTAAAAAACTCTCATTCTCAAGTTTAGAGTTTTAACAACTGCCATCACCCTGACGACAATGTCAGCGTTTTACGCTTACTTTAAGTGCGAATCGGAAGAGTTGCTGGCTTCAAACTTGATCGAAGACCCTCAAAAGCATCTATTGACGCCTCTTGTGCGAGCGTGAGGCCGATGTCATCGAGGCCCTCCATCAAGCGCCAACGTGTGTAATCGTCGAGTTCAAAGGCCAGAGATGTCTCTGCATAGCTAACGGTACGGGTTTGAAGATCGACCTTGATTTCAGTTGATGGATTAGCCTCAATTGCGGCCCACAACTTTTCGATCTCGTCTTGCTCAATAATCACTGTTAGCAATCCGCCTTTAAGTGAATTCCCACGGAAGATATCGGCGAAACGACTAGAGATAACGGCTTTAAAACCGTAATTCTGAAGGGCCCAGACTGCATGCTCTCGAGAAGATCCGGTTCCAAAATCAGGACCTGCAACAAGAACGGTTCCGCCCTTGAATGCTTCTTGATTGAGAACAAACTCAGGGTCATTGCGCCAAGCTGAGAAGAGGCCATCTTCGAAGCCGCTGCGAGTCACTCGCTTGAGATAAACAGCAGGAATAATTTGATCGGTATCTACATTGCTGCGACGAAGCGGGACTCCGGTGCCTGTATGTGAAATGAATTTTTCCATTGTTATTCTCCTCTTACAAATCTGCCGGCGATGACAAAGTACCGCGAAGTGCGGTAGCTGCGGCAACTTGTGGGCTTACAAGGTGAGTGCGGCCGCCTTTACCTTGGCGTCCTTCAAAGTTTCGATTTGATGTTGATGCTGATCGCTCGCCAACAGCTAACTGATCTGGATTCATTCCTAGACACATTGAACAACCAGCATTACGCCATTCGGCTCCAGCATCAATAAAAATTGTGTCGAGTCCTTCTGACATCGCTTGTTGGCGCACACGTTCAGAGCCAGGCACAACCAACATACGAAGAGTTGTTGCAATCTTCTTTCCCTTGACGATATCTGCAGCGGCGCGCAAATCTTCAATACGGCCATTGGTGCAAGAGCCAAGGAAAACAGTGTCAATCTTCACATTTTTAAGTGGCGTGCCTGGTGTGAGGCCCATGTACTCAAGGGCATTTTTAGCTGCAATTTGATCTTGTTCGCTTGCGAAATCAGATGGTGATGGCACCTTTGCAGATAGCGGAAGTCCCTGACCCGGATTAGTTCCCCAAGTTACGAAAGGCTCTAGTGATTCGCCATCGATTTCAACTTCTGCATCAAAAGTTGCATCTGAATCTGTAAAGAGAGTCTTCCAATAGGTAACAGCTGCATCAAAATCTTCTGGTGCGTGTGGCTTTCCCTTAATGTATTCAAAAGTTTTCTCATCGGGGGCGATAAGGCCGGCACGTGCGCCTGCTTCAATAGACATATTGCAGACAGTCATGCGACCTTCCATCGAAAGATTGCGGATCGCTTCTCCACGGTATTCAATGATGTAGCCCTGTCCTCCGCCAGTGCCAATTTTTGCAATGATTGCAAGGATGATGTCCTTAGAGGTAACGCCTGGCTTTAGTTTTCCATTGACATTGATAGCCATTGTCTTTGGTCGGCGTGAGGATAAAGTTTGAGTAGCAAGCACGTGCTCTACTTCGGATGTGCCGATTCCAAATGCAATTGCACCGAAAGCTCCATGCGTTGAAGTATGTGAATCACCACAAACTATTGTCATGCCCGGCTGCGTTACTCCCAACTGTGGCCCAACAACATGTACTACACCTTGATCGGCATCTCCTAAGGAGTGCAGGCGCACACCGAACTCTTTACAGTTATTGCGAAGAGTATCTACCTGTAATTTTGAGACAGGATCTGCGATTGGCTTCAAAATATCAAGTGTCGGAACATTGTGGTCTTCAGTTGCAATTGTTAAATCTGTGCGACGCACCTTACGTCCAGCAAGACGCAAGCCATCGAATGCTTGTGGGCTCGTTACTTCGTGAATGAGATGGAGATCGATATAGAGCAGATCGGGCTCACCTTCAGCTGAGCGCACAATGTGCTCAGCCCAAATCTTCTCTGCAAGTGTTTTACCCATCTGTTCCTCCATCATTTTTAAACCCTGATATTGCCATTTCTTCTTGCATTGGCTTGTGGGCCAATTGCTATCTCGACTAGTGAGATGTTAATATCACTCCATGGACAAGAAGAATAGCGGAGTTGGCGTTTTAGACAAAGCCGTAGCAATTCTGGGCACACTTGAGTCCGGCCCACATTCCCTTGCAGAGCTAGTCGCTGTGACTGGAATCGCCCGCCCTACCGCTCATCGACTTGCCGTTGCCCTCGAGCACCATCGCTTAGTTACTCGCGACCTTAATGGACGATTTGTTCTTGGCCCTCGCTCTGCAGAACTTGCGATGGCTGCCGGTGAAGATCGCCTTATCGCAGCAGCGGGTCCAACTCTTGCCGCGCTTCGTGATGCAACTGGTGAATCTGCACAACTGTATAAACGTCAAGGAGATATCAGACTTTGTGTTGCCGTTGCAGAGCGACTTTCCGGACTTCGCGACTCTGTTCCAGTGGGCTCTGCCCTAACTATGCAGGCGGGATCTGCTGCGCAAATTTTGATGGCCTGGGAAGATTCAGAGAAAATCCATCGTGTCTTGAAATCTGCTCGCTATACAGCAGCTCACCTTGCAGCTGATCGTCGTCGCGGTTGGGCGCAATCTGTTGGAGAGCGAGAAGCTGGCGTGGCATCAGTCTCTGCGCCAGTGCGCGGACCAAATGGAAAAGTAATTGCTGCTGTATCAATCTCTGGTCCGATTGAAAGACTAGGTCGCCAACCTGGGCGCGTTCACGCTGCCGCCGTTGTTGCTACTGCAGAGCGATTAACTGAACATCTCAAACAATCAAAGTAACGCTACTAATCGAGTTCGAGACCGATTCCAAGTTCGCGTATAACTCGTGCGATTACAGGAAAACCAAAACCTTTTCGTTGGAGCAGCGATTGAATTCGACGAATCTGAACATCATTTTCTAAACGAGACATCGTTGCATACTTCTTCATAGCAAGCTCAAATGCAGATTGGTATTCCGCGTCATCATCAATCGATTCAAGGGCTTCGAGAATCTGCTCTTGTTCGACGCCCTTCTGGCGAAGTTCGGTCGCGATTACACGCTTTGAGATCTTCTTATGGCTATGGCGTGAAGTAGCCCAAGCAATGGCGAATTCCTGATCATTGACCAGGCCAGCTTCTTGTAGGCGATAAATAGTTGCCTGCGCTACCTGGTCATCTATCCCGCGCACTTTAAGGTGAGTGAGCAGCTCCCCCTTACTCTTTGCACGAGCAACTAACGCATTAAGCGCAATTGCATATGCAGTTTCGTAAGGGTCGGAGCTGCTCTCTACCTTCTTGTATTGAAGAGAAATTAGAAATCAACCTCTGCAGCTGCTTCATCGATCTCAGCAATCATCGCTGCATCAACTTCTACAGGCAAGAAACTTGCGCGAATTCTTGACTCAATATCGTTGGCAAGATCTGGATTGTCGAGGAGGAAGTTACGTGAATTCTCCTTACCTTGACCAAGCTGATCGCCTTCGTAGGTATACCAAGCACCAGACTTCTTGACGATGCCGATATCGACACCCATATCAAGGAGTGAGCCTTCGCGAGAGATACCTGTTCCGTAAATGATGTCGAACTCTGCCTGCTTGAAAGGTGGCGCCATCTTGTTCTTGACGACCTTCACGCGGGTACGGTTTCCAACTGACTCTTGTCCATCTTTAAGAGTTTCAATACGGCGAATATCTAAACGGATAGAGGCGTAGAACTTAAGAGCCTTACCACCTGTTGTTGTCTCTGGAGAACCAAAGAAGACACCAATCTTGTCACGCAACTGGTTAATGAATATCGCAGTTGTCTTTGATTGATGAAGTGCACCAGTGATTTTACGAAGTGCCTGAGACATCAAACGCGCCTGAAGACCCATATGTGAATCACCCATCTCGCCTTCAATTTCTGCGCGAGGGACAAGTGCAGCAACTGAGTCAACAACTACAAGATCAAGTGCGCCAGAGCGAACCAACATATCCATAATCTCAAGTGCTTGCTCACCGGTATCTGGCTGTGAAACGAGAAGTGCATCGATATCAACGCCGAGCTTCTTTGCATACTCTGCATCGAATGCATGCTCTGCATCGATAAATGCGCAGATGCCTCCAAGCTTCTGTGCTGATGCGATTGCGTGAAGTGTAAGAGTTGTCTTACCTGAAGATTCTGGACCGTAGATTTCTACGATACGCCCACGTGGAAGTCCGCCAATGCCGAGTGCCATATCGAGGGCAACGGATCCTGTTGGAATAACTTCAATTACCTGGGCTTGCTTATCGGACATCTTGATAACTGCACCCTTACCAAACTGTCGTTCGATCTGGGCGAGCGCGGTATCTAACGCCTTGTGGCGATCAGATGATGCTTTTTCATCGGCTTTGCTAACTGTCTTATCGGGCTTTTCAGCTGCCATGAGTTTTTCTCCTTTTAGTCGAACGGTGGAGGCATATCCCCCACTGTTTGGTGGCCCAGAAGGTACGGAACTTCATCGACGGCCTACGAGCGTGATAGAGACGCTGTGGGCGGAGGATTGAGACCGCTCTGGTTGTGCATCACTTGCTACCTTTGATGGCGGCTCGCAATGGATAAATGGTAGTCGAACATCTGTTCGAATACCACCAAAGACACGCGGGCAATCTAGAGACACGCTGGAGAGATTAACAACGACCTCTGACACGCCCCTCGGCCATACTCACCTACATGCTTATTCTCTTACCGCCCTCAGAGAAGAAGCTGACAACTACCCGCCCTACCCAGGCTATAAGCGTCTATACCGGCGTGCTCTATCAGGCCCTTGATTGGCCCACCCTCACCCTTGGCGCCAAGAAGCGAGGCGAGAGTTCGCTGGTAATTATCAGCGCTAAGTACGGGGCGGTGCGCCCTGGCGATCGAATCGAGAGCTATAAAGAGAAGATCAACAACACAGAAATGTCGCCTCGTATTGCTGCCATTCTAGATCTTATTAAGACTCCCCTGATTGTTGATTGTCGGTCATCGACCTATAAAACGGTTTGGAAATCTCCTGTTGAGAAGACGGTAGAAATCAAAGTCTCAACCGTCGTCGACGGCGTTCGAACAGTGATTACCCATATGTCGAAGAAGACGCGCGGTGAGATTGCGCGATGGTTGTTGCAATCGCGTTCGCTAGCAAAGACCCCCGAGGATCTCTACGCAATTGTCTCTGAGAAATATCCATGTGCACTCACGCCATCTGATGGCGTCAATCCCTGGGTCTTAGAAGTTATCGCTGTTTAGCAGTTTCGACGGGACATTGTTTGCAGACTGCCCGCCAGATTTCATCCGCTTCGATTCCGGCTTTGAGCGCTTCATTGACCGTCTTGCTTCCTAATTCGCTGATTGCAATATCTTGCGAAAATGATGGTGCCCAGACTTCGCCGAATGAGAGTGCTAGTCGTTCGCGAAGGTCAGAGATGCGCATTATGGCATTAGATTTCTATATGATTTTAGAACAGGGTGTCAGTAGCCAAGTGTGCGGCTTGATCACGTGATTGTTCTGCAGAGATTGGCTGCATGACCTGTCCTAGTAGCCAACGCATTGCAATACCAGTGCCAGACTTTGATTTTGTAGCACCATAAATAATTTGTGCAATTGTAATGTAGTGCTCGCTAGCAGTATTAGTCATTGCAGCAACAAGGAGCTCTGCGTCATGAATTCTCATGGCAGCGAGTGCTGGATCGGTGGAGATCGAAATTGACAGAGACTCAAGGGCATCTGCTGGCGTACCTGCTGTGATTGCAAGCTCTGCTAATCGAGCAACTTCTGAAGATACTAAGGCAGCTAATACCGCATCTTTATCGCGAAAATGGTTGTATAGCGTCGCACGAGAAACTTCTGAGTAATCTGCGATTTCAATCATTGATAAACCGGTGATGCCAGAACGTGCAATCAGCGCTTTTGTGCCCTCAAGAATTGCTGCTTCTGTGCGGCGATGGACTCCAGCTTGAAGCGAATATTTAGGCTGCATCGACAACAACGAGCTTTGCTGTCTCAGCTGAGGTGATCTCTAGAGTTACTTCGTTCATCAAGGAACCAAGTGTGAGACCGAGCGCTTCGCAGATTGAATTCAATAGCTCTGACGAAGCTTCTTTCTGTCCGCGTTCTACCTCTGAAAGATAGCCAAGAGATACACGTGCATCGCGAGCAACATCGCGCAAGGTACGAGATTGTTCGGTTCGGGTACGACGAAGTGCCTGTCCAACTGATTCTCTTAACAAGACCATATCGCTACCCTTTCTTCAATCTTGGAGCTAAGTATTTTTGCCTACGTCGTACGATGACTAAGGATACGCGCAAAGGTGCCTATTGCGCTGGATATAGCGCCGGTTCGTATTGCTTCCCGTCCGCCATCGAGCTGTAATTGAATGCTCTGATTAATTGGGCCCCGTATGGCGACCCAGACCGTGCCTTCGGCTATGCCTTCATGGTCTCCCGGACCGGCGATACCGGTTGTGGCAATCCCCCAGGTTGATCCAAATTTTTCTCGCACCGCATCAGCCATTGCGTTAGCAACTTCTTCGCTGACTACAGTGAAATCTTTAATTAGTGTTGGACTCACTTCAAGGAAATTTACTTTGACTTCATTGGTGTAAGCGATGACTCCACCCACAAATACTTTTGATGCTCCTGGAATTATAGTAAGCGCATGGCCCAAACCACCTGCTGTAAGTGACTCTGCAACAGCTACGGTTTCACTTCGATTTTCCAATAATGAAATAACTGTCTTTGCATGAGAGCGAAGGGGCATGGCATAAAGATACGCCTCTCTCTTAAATGAGAGCAAGCAATCTTAAAAATTAGGGTCTTTTTCTACCTCGCTGCCATTGAACTATGTAATCGATTCCGGTCCAAATGGTCAATACAACTGCGACGGCCATCAAAGTATCTCGAAGTGGGTGCAGAATTTCTGGTAGCGGAAGCATATAGAAACTGACTCCGAAGTTTTGAGTAAGGGTCTTGATTTTGCCGCCCTTGCTAGCGGGAATAACTCCGTCACGAATGACCAGTAATCTAAATATGGTAATTCCTATTTCGCGCGTCAAGATAACAGCGACGATCCACCAAGGGAAACGCTCAAGAATGGCGAGCGAGATCATGGCCGAACCAATAAGAGCTTTATCTGCAACTGGATCTAGAAATGCACCTAACGGTGTTGTTCGATTACTTTTGCGCGCCCAGTGACCATCGAGAATATCTGTCATTCCAAGAGTGAAATAAATTAACCAAGCGATGCATTGCCAAGTATTTGAAGGTGAATGAAAAAGAGCCCATACTCCAGATGGAATTAACGCAATACGAAAAACTGTAAGCCAATTTGGAGTGATTGTTATAGCCATTTAAAGCGGCCTCGCAACTAAATCGGCGCCCATTGAGTCGACGACGACTGCATCTACGTATTGGCCTGCTTTGAAATCTGTTCCTAAAAACGAAGTCGTTCCATCAACTTCTGGACCTTGATGTGCGGCCCGACCTTCCTGGAGTTCCTCATCCTCAATCAGAACACGCACATTCTCGCCGATACGTGCTGCGGCGCGAGCAGAAACCATTTCATCCGCTAGACGAGAGAGGCTATCTACTCGCTCTTTAATGACGTCTTCATCTACCTTATCGGTGTGATCCAGCGCTTCGGTATTGTCTTCATCTGAGTAACCAAATACTCCTATTGCGTCGAGCTTTGCATGTGTAATAAATGCCGCGAGATCGTCGAAATCTTCTTGGCTCTCCCCCGGAAAGCCAACGATGAAGTTGGAGCGAATTCCCGCCTCCGGAGAGAGAGCGCGTATTTGATTAATCAGATGCAAGAACTTCTCTGAATCACCAAAACGTCGCATTCGCCGCAAGACTGAAGGGCTTGTATGTTGGAAAGATAAATCGAAGTAAGGTGCAACTTTGGCAGTCTCGATCATTGCTTGCAGCAAAGTTGGACGAACTTCAGCTGGCTGTAAATACGAGAGTCGGACGCGTTCGACACCTGGTATCTCAGAAAATTGATGGAGAATTTTCTCCATCAAACGAAGGTCCCCAAGGTCTTTTCCATATGAAGTTGTGTTTTCACTTACCAAGAAGAGTTCACTAACGCCGTTCTGAGCAAGCCAAGCTGCTTCCTCTAAAACTTCCTGTGGAGGGCGAGAGACGAACGAACCACGGAAATAAGGAATGGCGCAGAATGAACATCGACGATCGCATCCTGATGCAATTTTCAGTGGCGCCCACGGAGCGTTACCTAAGCGTTTTCTAAAGAGCGAACCACCTGCGCCTAGATTTGAGACATGGTCGGCATCACGGACTTCACGACGCACCTCAGCGCGCGCAACTGGTGAAATCGGAAGTAGAGCGCGACGATCCTGGGGCGTATGAGATTGATGTGAATTTCCAGCAAGAATTGATTGCAACTTGGAGGAGATATCTTGGTAATCATCAAAACCAAGAATTGCATCCGCTTCAGGCAAAGCGGCTGCTAATTCCTTTCCGTATCTCTCTGCCATGCAACCAACTGCAACAACAGCTTTGGTAGTTCCATGGCCTTTAAGTGAGTTCGCCTCTAAAAGCGCATCAACGGAATCCTTCTTTGCTGATTCGATAAAACCGCATGTATTTACGACCGCAACCTCTGCCGCTTCTACATCATCAACGAGAGTCCAACCTTCAGCGGCTAGGCGTCCAGCCAGCTCTTCAGAATCAACTTCATTTCGGGCGCAACCCATCGTGACTATTGCGACGGTGCGAGACATGGGGTGATAGTACAGGTTTAGCGGAAAGTGCGACGTACTTCTTGGTTTTGACCACCAAGTGAAGGTAATAATTCGCCATTAAGAGTTACATCTAGTCCCGCTGGGTTACTGAAATAGACGCTGATTGAGGCATCGGATGTAAAACTCTTGGTTTCACCTTGAAAGATTGAACCCTTATCGACATGCACACCATTGATCACAATATCGATTCTTGAATTTCCTCTAGCTGCAGTAATCGTGAGATTTACTCCACCTGTAGTTGATGTGGTATTTGCTTCGGTCGAAGAACTTTCTGAAACTGTTGGTGATGCTGTTGGTGACGATGACGGAGTTTCAGTGGCGACTACAGAAACTTTTGCCGGATTCGAATTATTCACATTTGAAATTACGATCTGTGCAACGGCGAGAACTAAAATGATGAATAGCGAAGCTGTTGCTGGAACTTTCCAACTGATTCGCTTGCTCTCATGAGGAACGCGAGTAACGCTATTTTCAATCAGCATCTCGTTAATGCTACGACTCTCTAATGAATGCTCTGCATCATAAAGTTTGATCAGTTCTTTTGCATCAAGCCCGATTTTTGGTGCGATATTTCGCAAGTGTCCACGTGCATAAATATCTCCACCGCAATGTGCAAAGTTATTCTTTTCAATCTCAGAGATTAAACCGGGACGAATACTTGTAAGTCCGGAAAGTGCTTCGATAGAAAGACCGGATGAAGTGCGCGCGGATTTAAGCACCTCACCAAGATTCATTTATTCCCCTGCCTCGCTCTTCGCTTAATTTTACCTACTAAGGCGAGCCAACTACTAGCCATCAATTGAACAATGGGTGAAATCACCCCTGTAGCCAACCCCTTTTAATAGTCGCGGAGCGTGGCTAGAACTGAATCGAGTTCATCATTGCTAACAAGAACGATTCGAGCCTTAGATCCCTCAGAGGGCCCGACGATTCCACGGGATTCCATCAAATCCATTAAGCGTCCAGCTTTTGCAAAACCCACTCGAAGTTTTCTTTGAAGCATCGAAGTAGAGCCAAATTGAGTTCCGACCACTAGTTCGACTGCCTGACATAACAACTCTAAATCGTCGCCAATTTCTTTATCGATCATCTTCGACGACTGCGGCGCTACAGTGACATCTTCGCGATAGCGTGGCTTTAATTGTTTCTTAACGTGGTTAGTAACTGCTTCAATTTCACGCTCTGAGACATATGCACCTTGAATTCGAATTGCACGACTGGCACCCATTGGAATAAATAGCGCATCGCCTTGCCCAATTAATTTTTCAGCACCCGGTGAATCCAGAATTACTCGGCTGTCAGCTAGCGATGAAGTTGCAAACGAAAGGCGTGAAGGCACATTTGCCTTAATAAGCCCCGTGACAACATCAACACTTGGGCGTTGTGTTGCAAGCACTAAGTGAATTCCAGCAGAACGAGCGAGCTGAGTGATTCGAACTACTGACTCTTCAACTTCGCGAGCCGAGACCATCATTAAATCTGCTAATTCGTCAATAATTACCAGCAGATATGGGTAGGGTTCTAAAACACGGTCTGAGCCGGGAGGGGCAACAACCTTTCCTGCCCGAACTGCTTTGTTGAAATCATCAATATGCCTATATCCAAAGTTCGCCAAATCTTCATAACGCAGATCCATCTCACGGACAACCCAAGTCAGCGCATCCGCAGCTTTCTTAGGATTGGTGATGATCGGTGTAATGAGGTGAGGGATTCCTTCGTAGGCAGTTAATTCAACTCGCTTTGGATCAATCAAAATCAACCGAACATCATCCGGTGTTGCTCGCATCATGATTGAAGTAATCATCGCGTTAATCATTGAAGACTTACCAGCACCTGTCGCTCCCGCAACGAGTAAATGTGGCATTTTTGCGAGGTTGGCACAGACAAAATTACCCTCAACATCTTTACCTAATGCAACAAGCATTGGGTGATGATCTTGGCCAGCAACGCTTGAGCGCATTACATCGCCTAGCGCAACAATCTCGCGATCAGTGTTGGGAATTTCAATTCCTACGGCAGACTTACCAGGAATTGGCGAAAGGATTCTTACTTCACTGCTGGCAACTGCATAAGAAATATTCTTTGAGAGCGCCGTAATGCGCTCAACTTTAACTGCATTGCCGAGCTCTACTTCATATCGTGTAACAGTTGGTCCGCGCATAAAACCAGTGACTTGTGCATCAATATCAAATTGTTTAAATACTTCTGTTAATGCAGCAACAACTGAATCATTTGCTTTGCTCTTACCCTTAGATGCAGGTCCAAGTTTGAGGAGATCTTGCGAAGGAAGTTCGTATTTCGAATCCCCCGTCAAGAGCAATTGCTCTGGATGATGGCTGATCTGTGGAGCTGGTTTTAATTGCGCTTCAAGCGGCTTGGGTACTTCGACTGTAAATTCTTCATCAAATTCTGCCTCTTCAATTTCATCTTCCTCATGCCAAGCAACGACTGGAGTTTCGAAAGGAGGAGTGTCTGTGATTTCGAAATCTTCTTCCTTGCGCGCAGGTTTCTTCGACCAGAGCCATATTGCGATAACTTTTAAGCGAACTAATACGGATGAGAAGGGAGTCGCCGTAACTATCAAGAGACCAAAGAGAAGTAGAGCAAGTAGGAACGGGTAGGCAAGTAGCGATGACATTACGGCAACAAGAGGC
This sequence comes from Actinomycetota bacterium, assembly GCA_009699765.1. Taxonomy (GTDB): domain Bacteria; phylum Actinomycetota; class Actinomycetes; order Nanopelagicales; family Nanopelagicaceae; genus Planktophila. The sequence goes on along the minus strand of WLNN01000008.1, from coordinate 9,198 downwards.
TTAGCAACGTAGTAACCAAGCAATCCCCCGCCTTCGCGAATCGCAGTTGCGCCCATTGGATTTGACGATCCAAGTGAGCCATTAAGAAGGTGAGCCAATCCGGTTGCACTTATTAATACGGTAATAAGTCCAACTGTTATGCGACCTGTTCCGTGCTTATCATCTGGCTTGCGGAAAATTCTGAATGCGAAATAGACGAGCGCCATCGGAGTTGTTACTGCGACGACACCGAAGGCGCCGAACAGAAATGAATGCACATTGCGAGCTAAGAGATTGTCAGCTCCTAACCAAGTTCCTGTAACGCTGATCAAAGATAAGAGAAAGAGAAGAAGCGCCGCACCATCGCGATGATGCTCAGGGTCCAGATCCTTTGCGCCTCTGGCTACAAACCGAATAGATGAGCCAAGTGATTTTGCAATTAAGTGCCAAGTTGCGGCTAAGCCAGAGTAAATCAACGGAAGGAATCCGCCTTTACTGGACTTTTTTACAGTGCGTTTTTTCTTAGCCACACGCTCAATCTTAGGTGGAGAGTTTTGCTCTGCGCGGGAAGGCGCGCCGAATTTAAACCTCTATGACTACTGGGACGATCATCGGCTTTCTGCGATGCTTTTGACCGACCCATGAACCAATAGTGCGGCGAACAACCTGCGAAAGTTGATGCGTTCCATTGGTGCCGCCAGCAACGGCATGTGCAAGCGCCTTCTCGATATCTCCGCGCACCTCATCAAAGAGAGCTTCATCTTCATTAAACCCACGCGCATGAATGTCTGGGCCTGCAACAATTTTTCCACTCTGCGAATCAATTACAACAATGACAGAGATGAATCCTTCTTCGCCAAGTATTCGTCGATCTTTCAATGAGTCTTCGGTGATATCTCCAATGCTCTGGCCATCTACATAGACAAAACCAACTGGTACTGCGCCAGCAACTTCAGCCACATGATCGAGAAGATCAATAACTATTCCGTTTTCAGCGATAAAGGTATTTTCGCGGGGAACTCCGGATTGAATGGCGAGTTCTGCATTCGCCTTAAGATGGCGCCACTCGCCATGTATAGGCATCGCATACTTTGGCTTAACGATGTTATAGCAATAGAGAAGCTCACCTGCTGCGGCATGTCCAGAGACATGTACTAGCGCATTGGCCTTATGTACAACTTTTGCGCCGAACCGTGTGAGCTCATTAATTACTCTAAAGACTGAATTTTCATTTCCAGGAATAAGTGATGAGGCGAGAATGATTGTGTCGCCCTGGCCAACTCGAATTTGATGATCCCCATTGGCCATCCGTGATAGTGCTGCCATTGGTTCGCCTTGAGAACCTGTAGAAATCAGAACGACATTATCGCCGTAATCTTCTAGGTTTTTTAACTCTATGACTGCGCCGGATGGAATATTGAGATATCCCATATCTTCGGCAATCTTCATATTACGGACCATCGAACGGCCGATGAAGCAAACCTTTCGACCGTTCTCGTGAGCGACATCAATTACTTGCTGGACGCGATGAACGTGAGAAGAGAAGGATGCAACGATGACGCGCTTCTTTGTTGTGGCGATAACTCGATGCAGCGCTGGCATGATTTCACGCTCTGATGGAGTAAAGCCTGGAATATCTGCGTTGGTGGAATCCGCCAAAAAGATATCTACGCCTTCATCACCGAGACGTGCAAAGGTAGCCAAATCGGTAATGCGTCCATCAAGTGGAAGCTGATCCATTTTAAAATCACCGGTCGCAAGAACCAATCCAGCCTTTGTTCGTATCGCTACCGCTAGCGCATCAGGAATTGAGTGATTAACTGCAATGCATTCGAGATCAAAGCCCTCGAGTTTAAATCGATCTCCTTCACGAACTTCGTGTGTGATGGGACCAATACGGTGCTCTTTGCATTTTGCAGTTATTAGAGCAATCGTTAGCGGCGATCCATAGAGAGGAATATCCACTCGTTCGCGAAGAAGATAAGGAACAGCGCCAATATGATCTTCGTGACCGTGGGTAAGAAAAATAGCAACTACATCATCTAATCGATCGCGAATGTAACTAAAGTCAGGAAGAATCAAATCAATTCCAGGTTGGTTATCTTCTGGAAAAAGCACACCGCAATCAACGATTAATAACTTTCCATCATGCTCAAATACAGTCATATTGCGACCGATTTCTGAGATTCCACCAAGGGCAACTATGCGCAACCCGCCAGCAGCGAGTTTCGAAGGAGTACCTAAATTCGGGTGGGGATGCTGAGTCATCTAGTGGCTAATTTTTCAATACGACGCCACCAGCGGTCAGATCTTTGCGAAGTTGTTCGATCTGTTCTGGTGTTGCATCGACGAGAGGAAGACGAGTTGTGCCGCCAGGTAATCCCATAAGACCCATTGCAGCTTTAGTCAGAATCGCACCTTGCGTGCGGAAAGTTCCAGTAAATACAGGAAGAAGTTTTTGATGAATTTCAAGCGCTTTTGCAGCATCGCCTGCGAACCAAGCATTGAGCATTGCTTTGAGTTCATTGCCAACAGTGTGTCCGCAGACAGATACAAACCCAACCGCACCAACTGCAAGAAGTGGAAGGTTCAGGATGTCATCTCCTGAATAGACAGGAATACCTGAGCGTTGAATAACCCATGATGTGCTTGCACTGTTGCCTTTGGCATCTTTGAGAGCGACGATGTTTTCAACAGAATCAAAGAGGCGACAAATTGTGTCGTTTTCGATTTCAATTCCAGTGCGACCGGGAATGTCGTACATCATGATTGGAAGATTTGTTGCGGCAGCAACGGCGCGGAAGTGTGCTTCAACACCTGCTTGTGGTGGCTTGTTGTAATAAGGAACCACAACCAAGAGACCGTCAGCGCCAGCTTCTTGTGATCGCTTAGCTTGTTCGACCGTGTAAGAAGTTTCGTTATCTCCGGCGCCAGAGAGCACAGTAATTTTTGATCCAACTACGCTCTTAACAACTCGAATAATTTCAAGCTTCTCGGAAGATTTGGTAGTTGGTGCTTCCCCCGTTGTGCCATTTACAGCAATTCCGTCATGGCCGTTATCAACTAAATGTTGTGCGAGCCTTGCAACGCCATCCCAATCAATGGAGCCATCCTTATTAAAAGGAGTCACCATCGCGGTGATCATGCGTCCAAAAGGTGCAGCGATTCTCATTTGGGTATCTTATCGTTTAAGGCGCTACGCGACCAGATTTTTCGAAGGCTCCGTATGTAAGGGGCATCAATTTTGCGAATTCTGCCTCCATCTTTTCGGCGACCATCTCGATTTCACGCTGTGGGTAGCTTGGGAAGTGCGATCCTTCGCGTGATGTGCGAAGTGAAAGAAAATTCATGAGGGCACGTGCATTCATGGTTACATACATGGATGAATAAGTAGCGACGGGCAGAACAGCACGCGCAACTTCGCGCGCAATACCTGCATCCAACATTTTCTTATATGAGTCATAGGCAACTATGTACGCATCCTTCATCGCATCGACTGTCACATCAAATTGCTCCTGAGTACCCGGAATAAATTCGTAGGCACCAGTCTTTCCGATTTGAATGAGGTTACGTTCTTGGTTTGGAATGTAGAAAACTGGTTTCAATTCACGATATCGACCGGATTCTTCATTATATGAAGCGATGCGATGGCGCATAAATTCGCGGAATACAAAGATTGGCGCAGAGATGAAAAATGTCATTGAGGTGTGCTCAAAAGGTGAGCCATGGCGTTCGCGAGCGAGATAATTAATAAGTCCTGCCGAACGTGAAGGATCCTCACCAATCTCATCCATCGATTGTTCGCCGGCTGTCGATACGCGAGCTGCCCAAATGACATCGGCGTCGCTAGCGCTAGCCTTAATAAGTTCGACAGAGACATCGTCGCGGAAAATGATTTCAGAGTGGGCGCTTGATTCAGACATGGTCGCACCCTACCTAGCAACCCCCCGCACCACTTGGCATCTATAGGGCAGAATGAGCGCGTGTCCCGAGTGAACCGCACCACCGCCTCCGCTTCGTTCAGCGTCTCATTCACCGTTGGACTCTATGGAGTTGCCTTTGGCGCCGCCGGAATAGCTGCTGGATTTTCACTCATACAAACTTGCGCCCTTTCGTTGCTGACCTTCTCTGGAGCTTCGCAATTTGCAGTTGTCGGCGTACTGGGCGCCGGAGGAACAGCGCTCTCTGGAATCGCAACGGCGTCTCTATTGGGAATTCGTAATGCTCTATATGGATTGCGAATGGCACCAATTATGAAATTCCGCGGATGGAAGCGTGTTGTTGGCGCGCAAGTGACTATCGATGAATCTACCGGTGTAGCACTTGGTCAATCCGATCTTGGTGAAGATGCAATGCGCCAAGGTTTTTGGCTCACCGGCATCGGGGTTTATATCTTTTGGAATCTCTTCACCGTTGTTGGCGCGCTGGGTGCGCAAGCAATGGGAGATCCCGCTGCTTGGGGGCTTGATGCAGCGGTTCCAGCGGCATTTCTTGGCCTTGTCTGGCCGCGCTTAACCAATAAAAAGGAACGTACTCTTGCGGTGAGTGCAATGTTGCTTGCTCTCGTACTTACACCACTTGTTGCAGCAGGGATTCCAATAATTAGCACTGCGCTCTTGGCAGTCGCTTTCGGATGGAAGGTGCGCAAGTGAGCACAATCTGGATTGCTGTAATCGGCACAAGTTTGATTGCATTTGGATTGAAATACTTCGGCCACAGCGTTCCCGAAAAGTACTTAAGCAATCCTCGCGCGCTACGAATTAACACGTTAATTCCGATTGCACTCTTAAGCGCTCTCGTCGCAGTTCAGACTTTTAGCGATAGGAGCAAATTGGTTTTAGATCAAAGAATCGCTGGAATGGCGGTAGCAGTCATTGCGCTATCTTTTAAAGCACCATTTCCGGTCGTTGTAATTGGTTCAGCAGCTTCAAGTGCGCTGACCTTTCATTACCTTAAATAATATTTAGAGACTGCAACTTTGCTTTGAGATCGATATCTGAAGGCTCTGTTAAGTGAGTGCCATCTGGAAAAACTATTACGGGAATCGACTTCGCTCCCCCATTGATTTCAATCACCTTGTCTGCTGCTGAGAGATCGGCTTCAACATCGACATGTGTAATCTGAACATCAAGTTCTTCGAGAAGTCGCTTAGAGCGTCGACAATCTCCACACCAATCAGCGCCGTACATTGTGATTTCTGGATGTGATGACATGGTTTTCCTTTACATGAACTTTTCTAGGCCAACGGTTAGCCCTGGATGCGATGAAATCTGTCGAACGCCAAGTAAAACTCCTGGCATAAAACCTGCGCGATCAAGTGAATCATGGCGAATTGTAAGAGTCTCGCCCAATCCCCCGAATAGAACTTCCTGATGAGCAATCAAGCCGCGCAAGCGAATTGAATGCACTGGGACATCTCCAACAATCGCACCGCGCGCACCTTCAAGTGCGGTTGTCGTCGCATCTGGCATTGGTGGCAAACCAGCGCGCTTGCGAGCATCTGAAATTAGTGCCGCAGTGCGTGCTGCAGTTCCTGAAGGAGCATCTACTTTATTTGGGTGATGTAATTCAATAATTTCTGCAGACTCAAAGTATCTGGCAGCTTTCTCGGCAAACTCCATCATCAATACTGCACCGATTGCAAAGTTAGGGGCAATCAGAATTCCAGCCTTAGGGCTTTGTGAAAGCCAAGTCTTGAGCGCAGCGATTCGATCATCTGAAAAGCCTGTAGTACCGACAACTGCGTGGATATTATTTTTGATTAAAAAATCAAGATTACCCATAACTACATCTGGAGTAGTGAAATCTACAACTACCTGCGCGCCAGCGGTAACAAATGCATCGAGTGAATCATCCTGATCAATGGCTGCGACGAGTTCGCAATCTGAAGCTTCGCTAACAGCCTTAACAACCTCAGAACCCATTCGGCCTCGTGAGCCAAGTACGCCTACTTTGATCATTTGCTTAATACCTTCTCAAATTTAGTCGAATTCTTAAATGGTCCTACAAGAGCAAGGGTAGGCGTTTTGGTCAGATACTCGCCAGCAATTTCACGAATGTCTTCTGCTGATACGCGTGAGATTGCCTTCAAAATCTCATCAAAGCCCATGACCTGTCCGTAGACAATCTCATTCTTGCCGATTCGGCTCATACGAGAGCCTGAGTCTTCTTGGCTTAAAACTAGCGAGCCGCGTACTGCCCCTTTGGCTCGCTCAATCTCTTCATGAGTCATCCCATTATCTGCAACATCAACTAGGACCTCGCGAATAATTTCCACAACTTCGATTGCTTTTGTTGGATTACAACCAGCATAAAAACTAAGTGTTCCAGTTCCTGCAAACTGTTGTGAGTAGGCATAGACAGAGTATGCGAGACCGCGCTTTTCGCGAATCTCTTGGAATAGTCGCGAAGACATTCCACCACCGAGGGCAGCTGAGAGAACTCCCATTGCAAAACGTCGCTCATCTGCGCGAGCAACACCTTCCATGCCATAGAGCATGTGCGCTTGCTCGGTCTTGCGATATATCAATCCAACTGGCAACTGTGGCCCACGTTTAATTGGCGCGATAGAACGAAGATTTGGAGTGCCTGGCTGATCCAAGAAATTGTCGCGAGCTAAAGCTTCTTCAACCATCGCAACAACACGCTTATGCTTAATATTGCCCGCAACAGCAACAACTAAATCAGATGGCTTGTACTTCTTCTTATAGTAATTAAAGACGGTGTTACGAGACATTCCCTTGATGGAATCGACGGTGCCCAAAATTGGACGACCAATCAATGTATCTCCATAGTAAGTCTCGCTAAAAAGGTCATGAACTAAATCGCCCGGGTCATCATCGCGCATAGCGATTTCTTCTAAAACAACTTTGCGCTCTGATTCAACATCTAGAGCTGTAACAATTGATGAGGTAATCAAGTCACTCACAACATCAATTGCCATCGGTAGATCTGTATCAATTACTCGCGCATAGAAGCAGGTGTATTCCTTCGAAGTGAAGGCATTCATCTCGCCACCAACTGATTCGATTGCCGATGAAATCTCTAGCGCGGTTCGTGACGTTGTTCCTTTAAAGAGAAGGTGCTCGAGAAAATGAGAAGCACCGGCAGTTGCCGGTGCTTCATCACGAGATCCAATATTGACCCAAATACCTACAGCTGCACTTCGAACAGAGGGAACTTCCTCTGTAACTATGCGCAGACCGCTGGAGTGGACCGTTCTCTTAACAGACATTACTCAGCTGATGCTGCGCCTTCTTCAAGAACAGGAACGAGAGAAAGCTTGCCCTTTGGATCGATTTCACCGATCTCAACCTGCACCTTATCTCCGACCTTCATTACATCTTCAATGTTCTCAATTCGCTTTCCGCCATGCATCTTGCGAATCTGTGAAACGTGAAGAAGCCCATCCTTGCCTGGCATAAGCGAAACGAATGCTCCGAATGTTGCAATCTTTACAACAGTTCCAAGATAACGCTCGCCAACTTCTGGCATGGTTGGGTTTGCAATTGCATTGATCTGCGAACGCGCTGCTTCTGCGGAAGGTCCATCAGTTGCACCAATGTAAATTGTTCCGTCATCTTCAATAGAGATTTCAGCACCGGTTTCATCCTGAATCTGATTGATGATCTTGCCCTTAGGCCCGATTACTGCGCCAATCTGATCGACAGGAATCTTTACAGAGATGATTCGCGGAGCGTATTGGCTCATCTCATCCGGTGTATCAATTGCCTCATTCATGAAGTCAAGAATCGCAAGACGAGCTTCCTTTGCTTGGTGCAGAGCACCAGCAAGAACAGATGCAGGGATTCCATCGAGCTTTGTATCGAGCTGAAGAGCTGTAACGAAGTCTTTAGTTCCTGCAACCTTAAAGTCCATATCGCCAAATGCATCTTCTGCACCGAGAATATCTGTCAAGGCAACGTATTCAATCTTGCCATCAACATCATCTGAGATCAGACCCATTGCAATGCCAGCTACCGGCGCCTTAAGAGGCACACCAGCTTGAAGCATTGAAAGAGTTGAAGCACAGACAGAACCCATTGAAGTTGATCCGTTTGAACCGAGGGCCTCAGAGACCTGACGGATTGCATATGGGAACTCTTCACGAGTTGGAAGTACCGGAATAAGTGCGCGCTCTGCGAGTGCTCCGTGGCCAATTTCGCGACGCTTAGGTGTGCCAACGCGACCTGTTTCACCAGTTGAATACGGTGGGAAGTTGTAGTTGTGCATGTAACGCTTTGATGTCTCTGGGCTCATTGTGTCGAGCTGTTGTTCCATCTTAAGCATGTTCAAAGTTGTAACTCCAAGAATCTGAGTCTCTCCGCGCTCGAAGATTGCAGAGCCATGAACGCGAGGAATTACCTCAACTTCACACGTAATTGCACGGATGTCGCGAAGTCCGCGGCCATCGATACGAATCTTGTCGCGAAGTACGCGCTGGCGTACAAGCTTCTTTGTCAGTGATTTAAATGCTGCGGGAACTTCCTTTTCGCGGCCTTCAAATGCGGCCGAAACTGTCTCCTTAGTTGAAGCAGAGATTTCATCAATCTTTGTTTCGCGCTCTTGCTTACCAGCAATTGTGAGTGCCTTAGCAAGATCATCCTTTGCTGCCTTTTCAACTGCTGCGAACACATCTGCCTGGTATTCAAGAAATACTGGGAATTCAGCTGTTGGCTTTGCAGCAACTGCAGCAAGCTTTGACTGTGCATCGCAGAGAATCTTGATAAATGGCTTTGCTGCATCAAGACCTTGCGCAACAATCTCTTCAGTTGGAGCAGCGGCTCCGCCTGCAATAAGGCTGATCGTGCGTGAAGTAGCTTCTGCTTCAACCATCATGATTGCAACGTCATCACCAGATACGCGACCTGCAACGACCATGTCGAATACAGCGTTCTCAACCTGTGAGTGATTAGGGAATGCAACCCACTGGCCTTCGATAAGTGCAACACGCACTCCACCGATTGGACCAGAGAATGGCAGACCAGCAAGCTGGGTAGACATTGAAGATGCGTTAATCGCAATCACGTCGTACATATGATCTGGATTGAGTGCCATTACTGTCACAACAATCTGAACTTCGTTACGAAGACCCTTTACGAATGATGGACGCAATGGGCGGTCGATCAAACGACAAGTAAGAATTGCCTCTTCTGATGGACGACCTTCGCGACGGAAGAATGAACCAGGAATCTTGCCAATGGCATACATCTTCTCTTC